>JABMQK010000007.1 GCA_013203265.1 bacterium
AGGAGAAATTTGGCAAGATAAATACATTCTTGTTCTAAAGTTGACAAAAGATTATAATGAGGCCGTTAAAATTGCAACCGAAGCAAACAAGAAGGCAGATTTAGAATTTCAGAACGAAAACAGGGGATATTCAAAAGAAAAAGGTATATATTATACAAAAGATATCGGTGATGGACTCTCTAAAGGTGAATACATAGCGAGACGAGATGCAGGAGAGTATGTTTCATTGGAGAACTCTTCTTCCTATACTGTCTTTGAGTCCGGATATATCGTTGTAATGGTCGGTATATACGATGATAGAGGGAGTGCGGAAGAGGGGTTAAAAAGGGTAAAACAGTTCTACCCAGAAGCATATGTAGAAGAGACCGTGATGTGGAACGGTGTAAATGCTCAGTAATTAGGCAACTCTTTTGGTATAATAAGACTAACCAAAGGAAAGTTTAATCTACTACTCACAACAAGTTATTGTTAAACGCTGGATTCCGAGCAAAAAGGGTCAGAGTGATTTTTTAGAAAATTGATTCTGATCCTTTTCTTCTAAAATATAATCCTGCCTTTTAATCTTGCTAAAAGCAGATAACAGAGTTAAAATATCGATATCGTGAACAGAGTGGTAAAGGCGAGATAGATAAACTATATTTCGAGGCAGTCCTCTAAAAGAGAAGTGTCTTTTTATTTACCCCGTTAGAAAACGAAATTTTCTAAGGGGGCTTAGCGACTGTTAAAATAAAATTAGTATTAAAGAATTTTTAATAAGGGGGGTGAAGTGAATAGATCGTCCAAAATAGTTTTATTTCTGATTGGGTTAATGCTTTCCGTAGCAATATATATGAATGCTTTAAATGGCAGATACCAACTTGTGAGTGGTTACTACCAGACAGTCAACAAAAGAGGAGCGCGCATTTTATCAAATAAAGCCCTACTTTTATTGGATACCTTTACCGGAGAAGTCGAGGAGTTTACTGTAGCGCAGAGTGACTGAATCAATCTGTCCTAAACTTGAGTAGATTCTGGCGACATGCAATCCCACCTCGTAGGTGGGAAATTTAACAGGTGGGAAATTTAAATAGATTTGATCTGCAAAAATTAAAAACTTTAACAAAAAGGAGGTGTAGAGATGGCAAAATTAAACGTGAAAGCTTTTGGTCTTGCAGTAGGTATTGTTTGGGGTGTGGGTATGTTTGTGCTTGGAATAATAGCTATGGCATTTGGCTGGGGAGATAGATTTATTGAGATTCTTTCATCGCTATATATTGGCTATAAGGCGACATTTTTAGGGAGTATAGTTGGAGCTATTTGGGGATTTATAGATGCTGGCATTGGTGGAATTATAGTGGCCTGGTTGTATAATAAATTTGCAAAATAAGGAAGAATAATTTTAGAGAAAGAGAGAGCAGGGGGAATACGAATCATTCACGAACATTGAATATAGTATTGTT
Organism: bacterium; assembly: GCA_013203265.1. Classification (GTDB taxonomy): domain Bacteria; phylum Omnitrophota; class Gorgyraeia; order Velamenicoccales; family JABMQK01; genus JABMQK01. Next base: position 1,440 of record JABMQK010000007.1, read on the forward strand.
ATTTTCGATATGCACATTTCTTTTTTTTGCATCGTTTGTTTACGCAGAGAATTCAGGCGGCAAAGAAGAGCAGAAGAGCCCATTGATAACTGTTGAATTTATTGAGATAAATGAGAGTGGAGAATAGTGTGGCTAATCAATTAGCAAATACGACCTACCAGAGACTCGTTTCGGATATTTCTGAAATCTACCAAAAGGTAAAGCTTCATACAGCAAAGACGGTAAATAAGATTATCGTCTCTGCCTACTGGCGAATCGGAAAGAGGATTGTCAAAGAGGAGCAGGATAATAACCACAGGGCTCAGTATGGAGCCAGGCTACTAGAAAATCTCTCCAGGGACTTAACCGGTAAATTTGGCAACGGATTTTCAGTATCTAACTTAAGATATATGAGGCAGTTATATGTTTTTTACCCAATTCACCACCCGCGTGATGAATTGGACTGGACGCACCTCCGTCACCTCTTAGGTGTAAAGGATAAATACAAAAGAGATATTTACAAAAGAAGAGCAATTGAGGAGAACTGGTCGACAAGATACCTATTAGAGAAGCTAAAAAAAGATAAAGTTAAACTGCCTATTAATATCAGGAGGCGTACTGATATAGCCAGGGCTGCCGGTAGGTTGAGTTTTGAGCGCGGAGAGCTTTATACCTACAAGATTATCCAGCCAGAATATATAAATACACAAGTGGGCAATGTTGTAGTTGACTGTGGTTTTTATATTAGTGCCGAGGTGCCGGTTGTTGAAATCACAAAACCAAAAGTCGGCCAGATTATTAAGACGGTTAAGACAGCAAAAGGAAAATATATATTTAATTTCTCGCAGGCACAGGAGAGTCAACTCTATACTTACAAGGCGCTGGTTGAAAGGGTAGTTGATGCAGATACGATTTGGGTAAATATCGACGTGGGGTTTAATATTTGGATACGTCAAAAGCTGAGACTGCGCAGTATTGACGCCCCGGAGCCCTCAACTCAAAAAGGCCAGAAGGCTAAGAAGTTTGTAGAGAACAAGTTAGCAAACGTTGCTTTTATAGTGATTAAGACACACGGCTCGGATAAGTACGATAGATATCTTGTGGATATTTTTTATTCGTCCAAGGAAACCGACGCAGAGGCGGTAGCTAAACAGGGAACGTATTTGAATCAGGAGCTTTTGGATTTAGGATTAGCGTTTAAGCTGTAAGTTATAAACTGTAGTTTGTAGAAAGGGTGACCAAGAATTTTTTCTTGGTTTTTTTTGTTTTTAAGGGTATAATTCTGGTTGTTGCAGATTCCAGATGATTAGATATAAGATATATTTATTAGGGGAGATGTTATGATTATTTTAACAGGCGGAGCAGGATTTATCGGCAGCTGTTTTCTCTGGAGACTGAATAAGGAAGGCCTGACGGATATTCTGGTTGTAGATAACCTTGAGGGTGCCAATAAAATCAAGGATAAGAATTTAGAAGGCAAGAAGTATAGAGAATATGTACACAAAGACGAATTTATAAAGCTGGTTGAAAAGAAAAAGCTTTCCAAGCCAGAGTTTATTATTCATATGGGCGCGTGTAGCTCAACGGTTTTAGACGACGAGGATTATTTTGTTAGGAATAACTATGAATACTCCAAGACGCTGGCTGTGTGGGCGGCGGCTAGTAGCGTTCCGTTTATGTATGCTTCCTCTGCGGCAACCTACGGCGACGGCGAATTCGGTTACGACGATATTAATGAGACGACATTTAAACTTAAACCTTTGAATTTTTACGGACAGTCCAAGCAATTATTTGATAAATGGGTATTAAATAATGGCTTTGAAAATAAGGTAACGGGAATTAAATTCTTTAATGTGTTTGGTCCAAACGAGTACCATAAGGGCGAGATGATGAGTGTGGCCTGTAAGAAGTTTAACGAGGTAAATGATGAAGGCCGTATAAGCCTTTTTAAATCCTACAAAGACGATTACAAGAACGGAGAACAGAAAAGGGATTTTATCTACGTAAAGGACGCGCTCGAGGTTATGTTTTACTTTTTTACGCGTCCAGATAAGACAGGTATTTTTAATTTAGGCACCGGCGTTGCGCGCAGCTGGAATGATTTGGCGCGTGCAATGTTTTCTGCTCTGGAAAAAGAACCCAAAATAGATTATATTGAGATGCTTGAATATCTTCGGCCAAAATACCAGTATTTTACTCAGGCGAAAATGGATAAGTTAAGGTTCGCTGGTTGCGATTACAAATTCAGCTCTCTTAAAGATTCAGTTAAAGATTATACGCAGTATCTAAAAGAAGGGCAATTTCTGTAAAAAATATACGTTTAAGCGTATTTAATGCTGTCAAAGAGTCGCTCTAAATCAATTCAAAATATTTCCATTCCTTTCACAAATTAACATTGACGCAACCTAATAAGATTGCTATAATTTAGTTTCTGTTGAGGGGCTCGAATCTACCCAAGCAAGATCAATCCTTAATATATATTTAAGATATGCTAAACAAAAGATTAA
>JABMQK010000028.1 GCA_013203265.1 bacterium
ACGATAAAAAATGCGCCTGGCTGGACTCGAACCAGCAACACCTAGTTCCGAAGACTAGTGCTCTATCCAATTGAACTACAGGCGCAGAAGTATTTTATAAAACTATATCAATTCGCAGTCTTTACCGAGAATTGATTGAATTTTCTTTACTCTTTGAAGCGTAGGAATCCTAACCCAAGATTCAAATGCTGGACGACTGGGTATATTGAGTTGAACTTTATCGGGATTGATCTTTTGAATTACTTCTTTAAATTTTCTTATATATTCTAAATCGTCATTAATTCCTTTTATCAACATTATCTCAAGCCAAATATTGCCTTTAAATTCTTTTCGTAATTCTATAAGTCCATTAATTATATCCTCTATCTTTATGCTTAAATTATTGGGTCGGTCTATTTTTTCAAAAACATCCTGAGTAATTGCATCTAAAGAAGGTAAAATTAAATCTAAATCCGATATATCCCTTCTTACCTTATCATTGGAAAGCAAAGCAGAATTAGTTATAATAGCGACGGGAATAGTAGTGACTTTTTTAATTTGTGTTATTATCTTTTTTATCCTTGAGTTCAAAAGCGGCTCGCCAGATCCAGAAATGGTTATATAATCTATTCTTTTATAATCTGGGCAATCTCTTAAAAATTGGGTAAGTTCTGAAAGCACAATATCAGCCTTAACATACTCTTTTCTATCCAGCGTAAACTTTGTAGTCTTTTTAAGTTGGCAGTATACACAATTAAACAAACAATATTTATAAGGAATAACACTAAGACCTAAGGATTCTCCTAATCTTCTCGATTTAACTGGTCCGTAAATATGATTCATAAAACAAATGGAGGAGGTCTAAATTCTAACCTCCCCTTCATATAGTGCTATAGACAAATCTACCTATAGCAAATAAAACAATCTTCAAACGGCTACTATAATTAAATTGTATTTTTTTGCTCTTTCAATGCATTTTTCTTTATCAATAAGAAGTGTCTTTCCAGCCTCAATAGCTAAACATTTTGCTTTTATTTTTAATAAATTTTTTACTGTTCGCAAACCAACTACCGGTATATCAAACCGCATATCTTGCTGGGGCTTAGAAACCTTTATTGCCACGCAACCTTTGTTTGCAATGCTGCCTGCTCGCCTTATTGTAGCATCAGTACCCTCCATCGACTCCACAGCCACAATTGCTTTATTCTTTACTACCACTGTCTGACCTATATCCAGGCGTGCAATCTCCTTTGCTATTTGAAACCCAAAATTAATATCATCCCAAATTTCTCTTGTAGGCTCATCTTGCGTCAAGACTCCCCTCTTTGGTAAATAGTTCTCCAGTAGAGTTGTGGAATCTAATAATTTTATACCAGACTCTACTATTTTCTGTGCAATAGCACCAAATATGGAATCTGCGCGCCTATCCTCTAAATCTACGATTAATTTTCTTAATTCTTCATCTTGAAAAATTTCCTTATCAAATAATGTGCGGGGCTGAATCTGCCCTGACATAATAACGCTTCGTATCCCTTCTTTATCTAAAAAGTCAAATATTTTGCGAAATTCGCTTATCTTAAACCATTTGATATCATCGACGAATTTCTTCAAACGGGGATTGGTATTATTCCTTATCGCAATACTTACAACACAAAAACCCTTATCTTTAGCTGCTTGAGCCAATAGAAAAGGAAATTTACCACTTCCGGATATCAACCCAATTTTTTGATTATTAGATACGTTTGGTTGCATTTTACCGAGCTATGCCCCTCTCGGAGCTATTTATAAAAGAAATAAGATGTGAGAGCTCTGCGGAAGGATTTTTAAATTCTCCCTTTATCTTTTCTAAGGCGTGAGGAAGAGAAAGCCCAGAATGAAATAATATCTTAAAAGAAGTTTTTAACTGACGTATTGTATCCAAAGATACATTGGAGCGCTTAAGACCAACAAAATTAATGCTATAAACCTTGGCCGGATGGCCATCACATGTTGAATACGGAGGGATATCCTGCACAACCTTTGAACAACCTCCAATTATAGATAAATTACCTACATGCACAAATTGATGTACAGCAGAAAGCCCTCCGATAACCGCCTCATCTTCTACTGTTACATGACCTGCCAAGGTCGCATTATTGGCAAACACACATTTGTTGCCAACATGACAATCGTGTGCTATATGGCTGTAAGCCATCATAAGATTATCATCGCCTATTTTTGTCGTATTGTTTTGGGTGCCTGGATTTATAGTCGTATATTCCCTGATGATATTATTTCTACCGATATGAAGAAAGCTTTCTTCACCTTTATACTTTAAATCTTGTGGTGGACTACCAATAACTACCCCAGAAAATATCTTATTGTCTTGCCCAATCTCAGTATTGCCAATTATGGTTACATTATTTAAGATTTTCGTCCCCTTGCCAACCTTTACGTTATCACCAATAACACAATAAGGACCAACTTCTACATCTTTTTCTAAATTTGCCTTTTTTGAAATAACAACTGTGGAGTGAATTTTACTCATCTTATCATTTATCGACTAAAGCAAACATCAATTCTGCCTCAGCTACAATCTTTCCATCTACACTTGCCTGTGTTAATAGCTGACCAGCTTTGGAACGAATCTTGCCAACTTTTACCTCCATAACAAGCTGATCTCCTGGAACAACTGTCTTTCTGAATTTTGCATTTTTTATAGACATAAAGAAAGCTAATTTTCCTTTGTTCTGTGCCGGGGTAAGCATTAAAACCCCACCAACCTGGGCCATCGCTTCTACTATAAGGACACCAGGCATAACTGGCCTGCCTGGAAAATGCCCATTAAAAAACATCTCATTTGCCGTAACATTCTTTATGCCTACAGCGCGCTTGCCTTCTTCTAATTCAATAATTTTATCTACCAGAAGAAAAGGGTAACGATGAGGCAATATCTGCATTATAGCTTGCACATCGAGTTCATTTCCTTTAAATTCTGTTTGTGATTGTAACTTGAATGCCGCAACGGTCTGCATACCCATAACCTTGTGGATTTTTTCCACCATTTTATGATTAAGGAAGTGTCCGCTTCTTACCGCGATAAAATGTGCACTTATCGGCCTACCTAACAAATACAAATCTCCTATTAGATCCAAAACTTTATGGCGTAAGAATTCATCCTCAAAACGTAATTTATTCTTTACTACTCCTTTATCAGAAACGACTAGTGTATTATCATAATTGGCGCCTTTACCGAATCCTTGCTCGAGTAACTCTTCTGCTTCGCTCTCAATCACAAAAGTTCTACAAGAAGATATTTGTTTCTCAAAAATATCCTGGTCTAAATCTATATTTAAATATTGGGTTTTAAGAAACTTGGAATTTTCATGATGCAGCGTGTAAGAAATCTTAAATTTTGATGATGGAATAGCGCAGATAAATGAACCTTCGTATTCAACCCACACTGGTTCTTTTAAAACAAATACTCTACGTCTTGAATCTAACTCTTCAATTCCTGCTTCCTTTAAAATCTCTATAAAATTGGCTGAACTTCCGTCAAGTGCCGGAACCTCACAATCATCAATCTCTATCATAATGTTATCTATCTTTAAACCAGCCAAAGCAGCCATAAGATGCTCGATAGTATGAATTTCAACTCCTTTAAAGCCAATGGAAGTCTGTCGTAATTTTGTATGACCATCCAATATACTATCGGCATCAGCTTTAATAACCGGCGAATTGACAAGATCTATCCTTTTAAACAAGATTCCGCTATTTGGACTCGCTGGTTTAAATTTTATTGTAACGGAATTACCAGTATGTATCCCTTTACCTTTTAGCTCTACTTCTTTTCTTATTGTTCTTTGCTTTTCCATTTTTCCTCTTTTTACTTAACTCTATCCTATCTAAGCGCGCTTTTAATCCAGATACAGCTTTATTTAGTTGCGGCAGACGCTGAATATGGGCATTAATTACTGTTGCCTGTTTATGTGGCCTGGCCGGATAGCCTGATACAAAAGCATTGGAAGACACAGACTTCGTCACCCCAGCCTGGCCACCGACGATAACATTATCACCAATTTTTATATGGCCCGATAATCCCGATTGACCAGCAAGAGTAACATTATTGCCGATAGTTGTACTTCCTGAGATACCAACTTGTGCCACAATTATACAATTTTCTCCCGTAATAACATTGTGAGCGATATGGACTAAATTATCAATTTTAGTCCCTCTTCCAATTATCGTTTTATCAAGACGCGCTCTATCAATAGTTACATTTGCGCCTATCTCAACATCGTCCTCAATAACAACATAACCCACCTGCGGTATTTTATAGTGAAGTCCCTTTATACTATTATAACCAAACCCATCTGAACCGATAACAGCGCCGTTATGAATAATAACTCTATTTCCAATAGAATTCTCTTCTCTTATAGATACATTTGAATAAATTACACAATTCTGACCTATAGTCGTTTCATAACCAATATAAACTCCAGAATAAATAATACACCTATCGCCGATCTTGACTCCATCTTCAATAATAACATATGGGCCGATAGAGATATCTTTTCCCAATTTTACATCCTTACCTAAAATAGCGCTGGGATGAACCTCTTTATTGCTAATTTCTCTAGCAGGATGAAATAAAGATACTATCTTGGCGAAAGCTAAGGAAGGATTGTTAGTCTTTATTATAGGTTTGGATAAATTTTCAATCCGCTGGGAAGCTATAACCGCTGATGCCTTAGTCTCATTAATAAAATGCAGATATCTTGAATTGCTTATAAAGGTAATATCACCTTTTTTTGCTTCTTTAATTCCTGCTATGCCTGTAATTGTTACATTGGGATCCCCTATAATCTCGGCTCCTAACAGGTCGGCGATCTCTTTTAAAGCTTTCTCCATTATTACTTCTTTGTATAACTATCATTTAGTTTCTTTAATATATCATCTGAGATATTCAGGTTATCGTCGCCGTATAAAAGCACCCTTTCATTAAGAACAAAAGTGTATTTTTTATCTTTAGCAACTTCTTTTATGGTATCCTGTATATCCTTCAGTATTTCTCTCAGCTTTTCGTCTCTTTGACTTCTCAAATCCATCTCTGCGCTGCGCTGAAACTCCTGTAAATCCCTTGTTAAACCATCAATCTCTCCCTCTTTACTCTCTTTCTCTTCTTCAGAAAGTAAAGGTAATTTATCCTGCAATTCTTTGATCTGGTCAACTTTACTATCAATTCTTTCCTGCTCTGTCTTTTGCGTATCTTCTAATTTAACATCAAAATCCTTTGTCTTCTCATAGCCATCAAAAACTAAACCCAAATCAACATATACTATCTTTTCTGCTGCAAATACATCCTGCAATAAAAAAACCCCTAACATAAATACTACACACACTAAAATTCTAGCCAACTTTTCCATCCTGTTTTCTCCTCTTGTTAAAAGATTCTAGTAACTTATGACCTCTTAAACTTATCGTTAATTACTTTAGTTACTAAACTAAAATGTTCGACTCATACTAAAATGGAATTTTCCTTCTTTGTCCTCCTCTCCAGGCTCTGTACTCAAAGGAAATCCATAATCTAATTTTATCGGCCCAATTGGAGTCTTTATCCTTAAACCAAAACCTAAGCTAGATTTAAAATCGCCTGTTGCAAAATCCTCCACCTTGCGCCAAACATTACCTGTATCAATAAATGTAGCCACTTTAAGAAATTCCATTAAGGAATAAGTGTATTCTATATTGTATATTAGAATAGACTCACCGCCAATCGGATCTTCAGTCGTACCATCAATAGGACCAACTTTTCGCTCATTATACCCACGAATAGTATCTGCGCCTCCTGCATAGAACCTTCTATAAATCGGTATATCATTAGTATCTCCATAAGTAAGAAGACATCCAGCCCGCAACTTCATCTCTATAACAGACCTTTCCCAAAAACCAAAATATTTGCTACATGATCCATAAAATTTCATAAAATCTTTATCGCCTCCGACGGGTCCACCCACGCCTTCAAAAGAACCGCTAAGAACCATACCTTTAATGGGATTAAAAACATTATCACGAGTATCGCAAGTCAAACCCATCTCTATACTCCTTAAGTTATTAGTTCCTACTTCTTTCTTTAAATCATTAGAAGCATCACTTTCGACCTCTGAAATTGTAATCTCTTCTAATCTATAGATAATCCTGCCCTTGACATATTCAGAGAATTCTTTGCCTAAACGTAAATCTCCGCCGACTCGCTTTTCGCTGTAACCGTAACCCACACCACTATCCTTCTTGTGTATCTTTCTATAGAGATCGAATCCGAATGAGACCGGACGATCAAATATCCAAGGCTCTGTGAAACTTAACTGAAAATCTTCTATTACCGTACCTAATTCCGTCCGAAATAATAAATCCTGTCCACCACCTGTAAAATAAGGAAAGTTAGCTATATCAAAATTCCTTTGTTCTATCTCAAAAAAACCTATAAATTCATCGACCGTAGAATATCCCCCACCAAAACTAAAAGAACCTGTTTGAGCCTCTTCTACTTCTACGATTAGATTTTCAGTATTCGGCAAAGAACCAGGCTCATTATCAAAAACCACCTCTTGAAAATAACCTAAATTATCCAACCGCTCTTTGCTTCTCCTTAACTTCTCTCCATCAAATTTATCTCCCGGATTTAAACGAATCTCTCTGCGGATAACCTTATCTTTAGTTTTAGTATTACCCACTATGTCAACTCGCCCTACATAGGCTATTTCCTTCTCTATAATATTGTAAGAAATATCGACCTTTCCAGTCTGGGGATCCACTGAAGTCGATTCCCTAATCTGTGCAAATAAATAACCTTTACTTAAATAAAAACTACGTAAATTATATGCATCTTGTTGTAAGGATACCTCGTTAAAAGATTCTTCCGGAGTAGCCTCCTCTAATTTGCTCATTAATTCTTCTGTAGTGAAATCTTTGTTTCCATAAATATTCACACTCCCGACAATATATTTATTGCCTTCATTTATCAAAATATAAATATACATAAAACCTTTATCATCATAATCAATTCTTGATTCAACTGTCGTATCAGGAAAACCCTCGGTGATATATAAAATTTTTATGCGCTCTAAATCATCCTGAAACTCACCCTCTTTAAAAAATCCAGCATGGAACAACTTAGCCCGCCTTGTCTTCATTGCCTTTATAATTCTGCCTCTGCTTATATGATCATTACCTTGTATATAAACCCTCTTTATTCTAATACGAGCATTTTCTTTAACCTTAAAAGTTACTTTGACCTTATCTGTTGTTTCATTAACCTCTACATTATAATTAACTTCGGCATCAGAATAGCCTCGTTTTTGATATTCGCTCTTAAGGCTCTCAACATCTTCTCTTAATTGATTGTAATCGAGATATTGATCGACTTTAGTCTTTATTATCTTTCTCTTAATCAAATCCCTTCTAAGTATACGCATCCCTTCCAAAACGACGTTTTCTACAATAGGCTTTTCTACAACGGTAATAATAACTTTCAAACCGTCCGCTTGATCCTCGACATCTATACCGACATCACTAAAAAAGCCAGTTTCATACAGTCGTTTAATATCATCTCTAGCTACTCTCAAATAGTATGGTTGGTTAATTCTTGTCTTTATTTTTGAGAGGATTGTAGAAATACTCATTGCCTTATTGCCCTTAATCTCTATATCCTTGATTATTTTTTGAGTTTGAACTACTTCGACTTCCTCATCTTCCTTCTTTTCCGCTTTTTGTCCTAAAGCAGCATCTTGATTAGAAGACTTTGATTCTAAATTGGGGGCTATTTCAGAAGAAAGCTCTTCTTGAGGGTAAACAAGAGTAGTAAAATTTAAAACTAAAACTGCGAATAAAAAAAATATGGTTTTCTTCATAATTTATTAATTATACTCTAAATTAAACAAGAAGTCAAACTCTTGTCTTTCTTATATACTTCTTATTCCTCCATTACTTGAGCTAAATTATCAAAGCGAGCATATTCTTTAATAAAAGAGAGCTTAAACGAACCTACCGGGCCATTTCTCTGTTTTGCAATTATCGCCTCGGCTAATCCTTTATTTTCTACCGTCTGAGTATAGTATTCTTCTCTTAGAAGCAAAACAACCACATCGGCGTCCTGCTCAATAGCACCGGATTCCCGAAGGTCGGATAGTTGTGGCCGATGGTCGCTACGGGACTCAACTGCCCTTGATAACTGACTTATGGCTACCAAAGGAATATTCAACTCTCTAGCTAAGGCCTTTAAGGAACGGGAAATTTCTGAAATTTCTTGCTGTCGATTTTCTGCATATTTAGAACCACGCATAAGCTGCATATAATCAACAAACATCAATTTAATATCATGATG
>JABMQK010000029.1 GCA_013203265.1 bacterium
CCTATTTATCCTTAAAATGCTCTAAGTTTACTTGTTTCTATAACTTTTTGCTCTGTATAAATTTAGACTAGAATTGATATTGCCCATATACTTTACATTTTAACCCTGCCGAAGGCAACTTTGTCCCGGCCTACCGGGATAAAATTCGGGTTAAAACTATTACCTAGTGCAATATTTATTCAAAAAAAATACCCCCTCAGTCTATACTTATGAAGGGATATTAATTTTTGGAATATTATGAATAAAAAAATACTACTTTGCTGTATTTCTCATTATATTCTTTGCTACTTCTATAGCATGAGGCATTATGGCAAACGCTATTAAAGTATATATACCTCCTACAACTATACCTGCTATAGCTATCTTTTTACCTTTCTGTGACTCATCCTGTTTCATACGCCTTAGAGCCAAAACACCAAAGACTATGGCAGTGACACTTCGCTCTAACCCAAATAGCTGTATAAAAGAAAGAATTCCTATAGTAAGGCTCGCAATGGCTAATTCGCTATAATATGTGGATTTTTCTGTTTCCATAATAACTCTCCCGTCTTATTCTTCTGTAATTTCTTCTTTTTCTTCTATTCTCTCTTTCTTTTCTTCTTCTTTTAAATCTATGGCCTTTGGAATCTCTTTAGGTTTCTTATCTTTTTGCGGCTCTGAAACCTCAGTTGAAGCAAGCTCGACCACTTCCAAAATCTTCTCTCGATTAAAAATAATCTTTTTTCTTATTCTATTTAAAACAATATTAAAACAATACTCCAATTCTTGATCTGCCTTATCTGTTTTGAAATTATATTGATTATATTTTTTGTCCTTGCTATATGACTCAATGAAGCCTAAAATAACTCCGTTTGTCTTAACATTTTTTATCTCAAGATAAATCTCTACCTCGCTATGCACCCTTGTCGAAGGCAGCCCCAAAAAAGTTAAAACATTTAATGCTGGTATATATGAAATCAGAGTTCCGGAAGAATCCCAGTCGAACTTCTTGATCTCGCCGCTAATAACGATAGCGTCACTCTCAGGGGCAGGAAAGTGCACTTCGTCAAATAATCGTATCTCCTTTAAAATCTTTAAAATCTCAGCTGATACCTTTTCTCTAACACTAGTCATATAAGAAACATCTTTCTTGGGCCGCTTGTCCTCTAAGAGATTAAAACCGACCGTAATCGATACATCCTTATCTGGGGTAGCCGAAGATAAATTCCTGTCTCCTAATGCATCGCCCTTTGAAGCTCTCCCCATAAGGCCGAAACAGCCCGAAAAAGCAAACAATATTATTACCAAAATTAATGACGTGCTTAATTTTCTCATTATCTTCTTAAGATTGTTACCTAATATACACCAAATTAATAAAACTTACAATAAAAAACTAAAATTAACATGCCTATAAGAATCTTATATCTTTACATAATGAAATCTAGATGATATATTAATTCTCACAGTAACTTATGGAGCGAAAGCGAACATAAGTTACTGTGAGAATTAAACCCCACACCTTTTATATATTCAAAAACCTTAAAAAAATTGTTTTTTAATAATCATTTAATACTAAAAAGGTGTGGGGTAAATTCAGACATACAACTTACGTCATTTCATTCCCTAAGTTGTGTCTTCATTTGAAATGAAAAAGCAAAATAAAATAAAATTCTTATTGTCTGCCATAATAATCCTCTCTTTTACCTTGGGTTTTGCTACTATACAAAATAAAAATATAAGCGCCTGGCTCACGTATTGGGATATTAAAAATAGTATCTCGGTTCTTACAAATAACTTCTCAGATAAAATTAATGAAGTAAACCTCTTCTTTTATGCCTTAGATAAGGACGGCAATATTATAAATACCGCCAAAGAACAAGAAGAATATAAACGAGTGGTTGATATGCTTGGTCGGCTTGATATAAAAATTGTTCCCACTATTACAAATGATGTTATCTATTCAAAAACAGAAAAAAAATTAAAAGATCCTAAAGTAATAAATCGAATTTTAAACGATTGGGTCTTAAGACAAAAGCATATACAACAAATTATAGAAATAATAGAAGAAATTAATGCTAGCGGTGTTGATATCGACTACGAAAGAATTGATATAAAAGATAAGGATATCTTTAACCAATTCATAAAAGAGCTATCTGTCTTACTTCATGGTAAAAATAAAACTTTAAACGTAACTGTCCAGCAAAAGACAGAAGACCACCAAAGATCCGGCGCAGGGGCACTCGATTGGAAAGAAATCTCTAAATACGCAAATAGAATTACGATTATGTGTTATAACTACTCGTCAAAGATTACTAAACCGGGCCCGATATGCCCATATTTGTGGCTTGAGGATATAATCGAATTCGCAAAAACTCAAATCCCTATTGAGAAAATTAGTATCGCTTTAGCGCTTCATGGATATGACTGGTCAAAGGACGAAATTAATTCACTAGATCTTAAACGAGCCAATTCTCTTATAGATGAATATAATGCTGAATTAAAGTGGCACAGAGAAAGCCAGGCTCCTTACTTCTCATATAATAAAAATGGGATAAAACATACAGTCTGGTTTGAAAATGAAAAAAGTATCGAAAAAAAATTAAGGATTATCAGAAAATATAGAATTCAACATCTAGGGTTCTGGCATCTCGGTATTTTAAGCCCCTCCTTATCAA
>JABMQK010000030.1 GCA_013203265.1 bacterium
AGATAGGCCCGGACACGACTTTCGGTATTCAATAAACTTTCTCAAAATGACAAAATTAGAATGGCGATCAGTAGTTGATTTAGAAAAAGGCTTAAAGAATACAATAGATTGGTATGTTAATCATCGAGATTGGCTCAATGATAAAGTTTTGGCGCTATAAGAACATGTTAGGTTGAAAAAAGATTAAGCGCCTTGGTAAAGGGCAATCGGCTAAATGGGAACGAATGATATACTAACTATTTGAATGGTATATTGAATGGTATACTGCAATCAAGCCCGACGGCCAGCCGCGCAGATGCCTGGATACTTCAAGAGCCGCCAAAGAGTTCGGTTTTAAGGCAAAGGCAACTGGACAAATGAGAGCCTTTGCTTGGCTAAGACACGCAAAGGCTTATTTAGTATCTCTCATTGACAATGAGAGATATATATGGTATTCTCTCATTAACAGTGAGAATATGAGGAGACAGAATGTTTAAGCCATTATTAAAAGAAATTGTCCTTGAACAAGAAAAAGACCGTCAGGATATCGATACTGGCATTCCAAGGGCGGCATTGAGTGTTGTTTCACGGCACGCGGCTTTACCTCATGCGGTAGTTATCTCAGGCATACGCCGCTCGGGCAAGTCGACGCTGCTCAATCAGATTATCAACGGCCTCTATAAGAAAGGTGTTTATTACTTTAATTTTGAAGATGAACGCCTCCTGGGTTTTAATGTTGAGGATTTTAATCATCTTTACGAGGTATTCCTGGAGTTGTATGGGGATAAAAAGGTTTTCTTTTTCGATGAGGTTCAGAACGTTCCCCAATGGGAAGTGTTTGTGCGCCGGATGCAAGGCAAGAAATGCAAATTTTTTATCACGGGTTCGAATGCTTCATTGCTTAGCAGGGAGCTTGGCGCGAAACTGACAGGCAGGAACGTTAATATCGAATTATTCCCGTTCTCTTTTGCGGAATTCCTCTCTTTTAAGGGTTTGCGGTTGTCTAAGCACTGGGTTTCTTTGACACCGGAAAGGGCTGCCATCAAAAAGCATTTTGCTGAATATCTCAAACATGGAGGCATGCCTGAATATTTGAAATATCAGGATACAACCCTTTTAAAGAGGGTATATGAGGATATCCTCTACAGGGATATTGTAGCAAGATATGGTATCAAGCAGGTTAAGCCATTGCGGGAGCTTGGGCTGTATTTTTTGAGTAATATCGGCGGAACATTCTCTTATAATAATCTCAAAAATGTCCTTGGGGTAGGTAGTATGAATACCATCAAGAGCTACACCGATTTTCTGGAAAACAGTTATTTGATATTTCTCGTCAACAGGTTTTCTTATTCTCTCAAGCAGCAGTTTGTTTCCCTTAAGAAGATCTATTGTATCGATAATGGTTTGGCAGAAGCGGTCGCGTTCCAGTTTTCCAAGAATAAAGGAAAGTTTTTAGAAAATCTTGTATTTCTTGAGTTGAGGCGTAGGTTTCAGGAGATTTATTATTATAAAACCGCGAATAACTTGGAAGTTGATTTTTTGATTAAGTCCGGCAAAAACGGCGTGAAGCTTATTCAGGTCGCGGATAATTTGGATGGCGAAAAGACAAGGCGCAGAGAGCTCAATTCGCTCGAAAAGGCTATGGATGAGCTTAAATTGAAAACCGCGCTTATTTTGACTGAAGATAATGAGGAAAAAATTGCCTTAAAAGGAAAAGTTGTAATGGTTATGCCTATTTATAAGTGGCTATTGGGAGATGCGGCTAAATAATAAGGATCATCCCTAAAAAAGAGCGGAATATGGCAAACCAAGCCCGGCGGCCAGCCGCGCAGGTGTTTGGATACTTCAAGAGCCGCCAAAGAGTTCGGTTTTAAGGCAAAAACGTCTTTTAAAGAAGGGTTATGGTATAGGGATCTAAGATATTAACCAGGCTCGCTCGGAGTATTTTGAGCGCGGAATATAAGGTTGTGAAGCGGTAAGAATCAGGGTTGACAGATTATATCGTATGATATATACTATTATTGTCCGATGTAACGGATAATAATAGGGAGGAAAATATGGATAAAGATGAAATAATAGGAACGCTTCTTCTTTGGAACTTCTGGGAGAAAGATATCTCGACCGGTATCCCAAGGCAAGGGTATCTGGAGCGGATTAAGAAATTTCTGTCTACCGACGAAATTGTCACCTTGACAGGAGTGAGGCGCTCCGGGAAAAGCACTATTTTACTTCAGGTTTTGGCAGGGCTATTAAAAGCTAAAATCCCGAAGAAAAATACGCTTTACATTAATTTTGAGGATCCGAAGTTTTATAATGCTTTGAATATTGATTTATTGGATAAAATCTGGCAGGCTTATATTGAGTACCTTAAGCCCGGCGGAAAGGTGTATCTTGTGTTGGACGAAGTGCAAGAGGTCAAAGGGTGGGAGCATTGGGTGAGGGCGAAATATGACCGTAAGGAAAACGTAAAAATATTCGTTACCGGTTCCAATGCCGATCTTCTTTCCCCGGAGTTTGCCGCTGTCCTTACCGGTAGGCATCTGGAACTGACGGTAACGCCTTTAAATTTCAGGGAGTTTTTGCAATTCAGGGGGGTGCACGCTTGCTCAAGCAGCCTTTGGTATGTAAAAAATAAAGAAAAGTTAATCAATCTTACGCGCGAATACCTGATAACCGGCGGTTTTCCCAAGGTCGTGCTTACTGATGATGAATTATTGAGGAAAGAGCTTTTATCGCAGTATTTCAGCGATATCCTCACAAGAGATATCGCTGAAAGATATAAGATAAAGGATGTGGCCAAACTTAAGAACTTGGCTTTATTCTACAGCTCTAATTTTACCCGCAGCTACAGTTTTAATAAGGTAAAGAAAGTGGTTGATTTCGCCCTTTCTTTGGATTCGGTGCACAGGTTTTCGCATTACATGGAGGACGCGTTTTTGATTTCATTTTTGCAGCGTTTTTCCTATTCACTCAAGAATCAAATGCAGGCGCAGCGTAAAGTCTATCTTGTGGATAACGGTATTCATAACTCGGTTGCTTTTAAGTTCTCCGAAGATAGAGGGAAATTATTGGAAAACGCGGTTTACCGGCAGCTTAAGGGCTTAAGCGCAGAGGTTTATTATTATTCCGAAAAAAAAGAGGTTGATTTTGTCTGCAAAGAAGGGCTTAAGGTTAAGGAATTATATAATGTTTGTTACAGTATAGAGAACAAGGAAACATTGCTGCGGGAAACAGAATCCCTTATTGAAGGTATGAAGTATTTCAAGTTGAAAGAAGCAAAAATAATTGTTGCCGAGGGCAAGAAGAGGCAAATTATGGAGCAGGGCCGCGTAATCTCAATTGTTCCTTTTTATGAATGGGCGTTGTCTTGAAAACCTTAGCCAGCGGTTTATACTATCAGTCCTGCGGTGGCACAGGCGCCTGGATGTTTCCAAAGCAAAAAAAGAATTTGGCCCAAATGAAGAAAACCGGACTTTTAAAGCGCGTCGGCCCCGACAA
>JABMQK010000031.1 GCA_013203265.1 bacterium
ATTGAAGATATTGCGCTTATGCGTAGTATCCCTAATCTAAAAGTAGTCGTTCCTTGTGATGCACCTGAGACAAGAGATGCTGTGATCGCTGCTTTTGAAACATCAGGCCCTTTTTATATAAGACTAAGTAGGGCAAAGGTGCCTACACTAAGCAATAAGAAACCATTTAAATTAGGAAAATCATATATTATTAGAGAAGGCAGCGATATTTCTATTTTTGCTTGCGGAATAATGGTGGATGAAGCGATAAAAGCAGAAGAGGCGTTAAAAAAAGAAGGTATTTCAGCCAGAGTAATAAATATGCACACATTAAGACCTTTAGATAAAGAGATGATTATAAAGTGTGCCAAGGAGACTAAGGGAATAGTTGTCTGTGAAGAGCATACTGTTGTTGGGGGGCTTGCCTCTGCGATTGACGAGGTAGTATGTGAAAATGTCCCTACAAAGGTAATGCGCGTTGGCATTAAGGATAGATTTGGACAATCTGGCAGTCCTGCCGAATTACTTAAAGAATACAATTTGACCAGTTCAGATATTATTGCTGCAGTAAATAAAGTTTTGTCTTAATGAAGCGAATTACAATTCTCGCCCCTGCAAAAATCAATCTTTTTTTCAAAATACTAAATAGACGCAAAGATGGTTATCATAATATCGAAACTGTTTTTGAGAAAATCTCTCTTTTTGATAAAATTCTAATAAAAGAGATTCTCGGAGATGATATAATTATCGAGTCTAATTCGAAAGATCTGTCTTTTTCAGACAAAAATAACACTGTTTATCAGGCAATCTATTTAATCAAGAAGAAATTCAGGATAAATAGGGGGCTTTATGTATATGTAGAAAAGAATATTCCTGTGGCAGCAGGATTAGGTGGCGGCTCTAGCGATGCCGCAGCTACTCTAAAAGGCCTAAATAGACTTTGGGGATTAGGATTGCCTAATAGGACTTTATTAAACTTTTCAAAGAGAATAGGTAGTGACGTTCCTTTATTTGCGTTAAAGGGTAATTTTTTATTAGGTAAGGGAAAAGGAGAGCTTCTCTCAAGGATATCAGGGGTAAATAATCTTAAATTATGGCATATTTTAATAGTTCCAAATATCAGAATATCAACACCCTATGCATATTCCTTATTTGATAAACACTATTTTGCAAAAAAAAGAGAATCAAAGAGCATAAAATATCAGAGAAAATTGGGATTGACAATGCCACTTTATAGTGCTAACATTATACTTCACGCTCTTTTAAATAGAGATGTTTCTCTTTTAAATTACTATAGTTACAATAGTTTCGAGGATTTAATAACAAGAGAACATGTTGAATTAGCTAGGTTTAAGAGAGTTCTTGAGGATGTTACTGGTGATTTTGTTCATATGTCAGGAAGCGGGTCAGCACTATTTATGACATTTTCTAGGAGAAAGGAGGCTGAATACTTGATAGGAAAAGCAAAGAAAGTCATAAATAGGTGTCGTATTTTTCTGGTTAATACACTTGATTGTTAAATGTTACTGCAAATAGTGTTTTTGTTGAAGGAGGTACTAGCAAATGGAGATTACTGAAGTAAGGATTTTTTTAAAGGAGAGCCCTGATAAGAAACTTAAAGCTTATGCTACCGTGACTTTTGACAATGCCTTTGTTGTGCGTAATATTAAAGTTATTGAAGGTGGCAGTGGTTTATTTATCGCTATGCCTTCCCGTAGATTGAAGATATCTTGTCCAAAATGTGGTTTCCGAAACGAAATGCGCAGTAAATATTGTAATCAATGTGCGGCGCAGCTACCTGCTGTTTCTGCTCCAATGGACCACCACGGGAGAGACGCGCAATCTGAACATCGCGATATAGCGCATCCTATTACACAGACCTTTAGGGAATATCTTCAAAAGAAGGTTTTAGAGGCTTTTGAAATAGAGAAAAATAAAACACCTGAACAAAATGTTCCTTCCCCAGGAGTTTAATAAAAAGGATATTTTATCCAGATCCAGGTTTTGCTTTAGAAGTTAAAACCTATTGAAAATCACACAAAATAAGTTTATTTTGTCAATGTTACCATTTTGTTTATTTAGGAAAATTGTAGACACTTTGCCCGGTAGTGTAATCGGTAACACACCAGAATTTGGATCTGGGTTTCCTGGTTCGAGTCCAGGCTGGGCAGATATA
>JABMQK010000032.1 GCA_013203265.1 bacterium
CGATTGAACCCAAGAGAACATGATACAGGCCTTTAAAACCGCCCGTCCTCTCAATAACGCCTACATCTTTCGGTGTCTCCACAATACATAAAACGTCTCTATGCCTATTGGCATCTCTACAGATTAAACAAACATCATCCTCTCCTAAGCTATTACAAATCCGGCAAAAACGGATATGTGACTTTAACTTTAAGATATCCTGAGACAACAAGCCTGCCTCTTCCCGAGAGGCTTCAAGCAAATAAAACACAATTCTCTCAGCGCTCCTCCTGCCTACGCCCGGAAACTTCACCAACCTCTCCAACAAATTCTCTATTACCTTAGGATAACCCGACATCCTTATTAATCCTTTCTGAACAATCTCCCATTAAATACATCTAAGACAGTATTTAAAAAAGTATTATCTGGATCTTTAGTTTCTCTATCACCTTTTAAATTATCTAAATCTTCCAACAACTCAAATTTTAAACTAATCATTGTATTGAATAACTCACTCATCTTGTCTTTAATAATCTTTTGATTATTCCTTTGCTCGACAGCCTCTTTGTAAAATAATGCCCTCTTATCAAAACCTATAGTCAAAACTCCATCCTCTAATTTTATGGGCTTAGAATCCTTAAGGTATGTGGCCACAGACATCTTTTTTACCGAAATACCATCTAACAGTTGCGGCCAACTATTAAGCACCGCCTTGAAATCAATCTGCGGTGAATCACTGACAGGGGCATCGCTTTTACTTTTTATGGCTGTTACAATATCATCCTTATCGCTATCTTTATCCGGCTCCTTATTATTTTTCCTATCTGGCTCATTCTTACTTTTTGCTGCCGGAGGAGCTTCTACATTTAAATCTTTCTTCTTCAGGCTCGATCCTGAAAACAAAAAACCTGCATTGTTTAATTTTATTTTACTGGTAACCATCTTAGCACCCGAACCCAAAATAGACTCTCTAACAATAGGTTTGGTTTCAGATTCGCTATGGGTTAATTTTATTACCATTACCTCTAATGGAATCCTGAAAGAACCTATTTTTTTAGCCAAATCCTGAGTATTAATAGCCGCAGTAAAAATATTAATGAGCTCTTGCAGAGTCAAACTTTTACCCTGCTCAATGACCCTATCTGTAATATTCTTGGGTAAATCCAAAAGCTCTTCTAAATTCGATTTCATAATCTTGGCAAGCATAATATTCCTAAGGTGCCATAACAGCCCCTGTAGGAATTTTGATATATTTTTCCCTCGAATAAACAATTTGGAAATGAAATCAATACAAAATTGCGCATCCTGTTTTTTAATCGCCTCCACAAATTCAAAAAATGCCTCTTGTTCAACTAAGCCCATTACCGCTACGACATCTTCAGATTTTATATCATTTTTAGAGAAAGCGGCTAATTGATCCAATATTGATTCGGCATCCCGCATGCTTCCGTCAGAGATTTTAGCGATATCGAAAAAGACGTCTTTATTTATAGCAATTTTCTCGGCCTTAGCAATTTCCTCTAATTTATCGATAATCTTTAATACCGGGATACGATTAAATTCAAATCGCTGGCAGCGGGAAAGTATCGTAGGTAAAATCTTGGTGGGTTGCGTCGTTGCAAAAATAAATTTAACGTGCTCTGGAGGCTCCTCCAATGTCTTTAACAAGGCGTTAAATGCCTCCGGGGTCAACATATGCACTTCATCAATTATGTAAATTTTATACTTTCCTAAAACCGGAGCAAATTTTACATTTTCCCGTAAAGTCCTTATCTCATCAATCCCTCTGTTTGATGCACCGTCTATCTCAATCACATCTAAACTTCTGCCCTCTGTGATTTCTAGGCACGCGCTGCATTTTCCGCAGGGATCTATTGTCGGCGCGTCTTTACAATTTAATGACTTAGCTAATATGCGCGCGCAAGAGGTCTTGCCTACGCCGCGCGGCCCGACAAAAAGATAAGCATGCGCTAACTTACCGCTTAGAACAGAGTTCTTTAAACTCTGGGTGATGTGTTCCTGGCCGACAACCTCAGCAAATTTCTGTGGGCGCCATTTTCTAGCAATAACAATATAAGACATAATAAAATATATTTAAGACCTTAATAAGAAATAGAAACCCCGCACAAGAAATAATGCATATCTATTCCGGCGTTGGGTTCCTTTATACCTGCATTCGAAAAATGCCTATACCTATATCCGAAATTTATGGCTTTGTTTTTAGAAAAAAGATATGAGAATCCTGTACCAAATTGCTCTGTAAAATTAAACTGTGTCCCTTGCTCGAAAGTATGCAAAGACGTAAACATTATACCTAATCCGCCTTCGAAATACATAGAAACCTTCCGGGTAATCGGATGGCAATATTTTAAAATAAAATTATTCCCGACTTCAATATTTGATCTTGGGCTAACAATAGTACTTAAGAATGGTTCTAAAATGAATTTTATGTTTCCTTTTGGCCTTATGTTTATTTTATTGAAATATGAAGTTATGTCAAAGCCTATTTGTAGATGCAAAGGAATCATTTCATAGTTATCTTGTGTTTTTAAACTGCCCTTGGCCCATCCTGTAAAAACACCAAATTCTCTTGTATACGCTGTGTCTTGCGACTGATCACTTTGAGTTGCGCAATAAGAAAGATTGGTTATAGATAAAAATAAAATAGAAATTATTACAGTAATGCCTATTTTTTTATTAATCAAAAACACAATATCTCCTTTTTTTAATGAGCATTAAAATTGTAGTGCTGAATCCATTCGATACCGCTTAGATCTCAATCCTGGGTTGATCAAACGACCGAAACACATTGTTTCGGAATCCGATAAACTTTCATTAAAGAAAGTTTATCGAGGTGTCGGCGCTGAATTACATTAATTCAGCATCCGTTTGACTTTTCATTAATGAAAAGTCAAACGGAGAGGTCGGGATTCGAACCCGAGGGCCCAGTTACCCAGGCCAACTGCTTAGCAGGCAGCTCTTTTCAACCACTCAAGCACCTCTCCAAAAAAAACAAAATCTTGAGAATAGATAGCTGCTTTTCCCGCTATATTTAATTACATTGAAGTGTGGGACAACCGCTCAGCCGCCTCTCCAAAATTTACGCAGTAAATTTTGGATCTCGAGGCCATCTATGATGGCCGAGAAATCTTAGTTTTATCAATGAGCATCCGCTTCTTTTTCCTACTAAACTTCTTAACTTCTTTTCGCTTCTTTAAAAAGAACTCCTCCATCAACAAAGAACATTCCTGTTCTAAAACGCCTTTTTTTATCTCGATACGATGATTAAGTTTCTTGTTTTTTGCGATATTTATAATAGAACCACAGGCGCCGGCCTTTGGATCATCCGCCCCATATATAATTTTTTTCAGACGAGAAAGAACCAATGCACCCGCGCACATACTACAACATTCAATTGTAACATAAATTACACAGTCCAACAACCATTTACTATTTAAAAAATTACACGCCTGTGTCAAAACTAACATTTCTGCGTGTGCTGTAGGATCTCTCAGAAGTTCAACTTGATTATGTGCCCTCGCAATTATCTTATTTCTATGGACGACCACGGCTCCAACAGGCACCTCATTTAAACTAAAAGCCTTTTCGGCCTGCCTTATCGCTTCTTTCATAAAAAAAGAATCATTTTTTAAACCAATCATGTGTGGCGAAAAACCTCCATTAAAAATCAATGCGCCCGGCTGGATTCCCTGGCCTGCCCTTCTAACTAAAGCCAGGGCAGGCGAACCAGCAACAACCAGTTCCGTAGACTGGTGCTCTAACGAATGATTTTATATTACGGAAGATTGTTAAACTATTCCAAACAACCTAAAATATATGGCGTTCCTTAAACATTAGTGATAAAAAAGCTACTACATAGCAACAAAGACCGACTAAAAGAGTCTGTTGAAATCCGAAATTAATTAATAGAATGGCCGCCAATACCGAACCACATACAGAAGTAAAACCATTTATTCCCCAGTATAAAACTCTGGCATTGCGCCCATCCTGAGCAACTATCATCCCTATCGGAAAGGGCATTCCCATAAACAACCCGATTAAAACTAAAATCACTACAGAAACTAGTATTTTTATATACATAGGGCTAGGGGTGGCTATCTGTGTTATTGAAGGTAATAAGTTTAGAAAAATGAAAACAAAAAATGTTATTCCTGCAAAAGGTAATATTATACGTCCTTTCTTGCTTAAATATTTTGTCAAGAAGCTGCCTATTCCACAAGAAGAAAGTAAAGAAAAAAGAACAACTGTCAATCCATAGATTGGATGTCCTAGGAATAGCCCTAATCTTTGCATAAAGGAAATTTCAACTAACATAAAACCTAATCCAATTGAAGCAAAATAAGTAACCATGCCAATTGATATCTTCCTATTTTCTTGAGGATGAGAAGAAAACAACAGTGGAAGTATTATAAAAATTGCTCCAAAAGCAAATATCATAATAAATAGTTGTCTCAATACAACCACTCCTTTATCTGCGGGATTTTTGGAAAAGATATCTTTAAATTTACCAAAGTAAAAGAAGAATGGCTTGTTATCTGTAGGAAGACTTATAATTGAAGAAGAATCTTTCAAGGCATAATCAGACCTATTCCCTTCTAAAATAGAAATAAAGTTATCATCCTTAGAAATTGCTGGAGATAATACAAGTTCGAATTCTAACTCCTCAGACACTTTTTCTAAAACTTCAATATCTGAATTTAAAAAGGGGCTTTTGCATACTAAAATTGTCCCCACCCCCATATTTCTATTAGGTAATATGCTTCTAATTAAAACAATATTCTGTCTGACATCTTCTACTCCACTCTTCTGTAAAGCATTTTTTGCTAATAAGATTAATTTATATATTTCTGTTGGGTTATTTCTGCTATACCATCTCGAGAATGTTAAGACTCCTCTTTCTTTTAAATGTTCCAAAAAAATCACCCAGGCCTCTTTTGTATAAAGACTATTCTCTGTTAAACTGAAAGCTCCATTTGCAAAAGCTGCCCATGAATCTACTAGCGAGGCCTGAATAATATCATATTTATCTTTAGACTTTGATATAAAACTTCTCCCATCATCAACCTCCAACTCTATTTGTTTATAATCAGTTATACCACCTGAGAAAGCTTTAAGTTTATTAAAAGCAATATCGTTTATATCTTGATTTATTTCAACCCCAACTGCTTTTTTCGCCCCAAATAACACAGCGGTTAATAAATCCCTTCCTCCTCCAGAACCTAATACAAGCACATCATCATTTCTACCTAAGTAATATGCAATAGCAGATACATCCAATTTGAGATACTCCAAATCAGAAAGATTACTGAATTCGGTTAAAACTGTTCCGGCCCCTTCATCAATAAGCAACATTAATTCCCCGGTATTAACTTTAGCGGAAGTTATTTTTGGACTAAAGCCCCACCCAAACGGCCTTCTCGATGGGATACCGACTGTAATATAAGAAAAAAATTCCATTTACTATAAAGCGGAGGCATTCTCCGTATATTGCCTTTTACCCACATGGGTCTTATAACGTTAGAGTAGGCATTCGTAAAAGAGAAAAACATGCAGAAAATAAAAGCTAAAATACAGAAGATTTTGAATAGTCTGTTAAGTTTTCCGTTGAAAGAAAAAAATAATGCAGATAGAGCACACAGGGCGGATATGAATAGTATCACTGAGGCAGCATTAAGATTATTCAAGAGAAAAATTATACCAATACAACCCAAAGCAGAACCAATAAGGTTAACACTATAAATCTTTCCAATATATTCTGGGAATCGACTAAGACTTAAAGATAAACATATACCGATAGTTACAAATGGTAAAGATAATACAAAATATAATATCGGCATAAGCAACTTATCCATATTAAAAAAAGTAAATATAGCAGGTAGGTAAAATAGAGAAAGTAAACTTATAAGGATAACGAATGAGCTGATATATGCATAAATACCAATGTGTCTCTGAGTAGAAAGAAAGGGGAAACTCTTAGGCAAATAATAGACAATAAGAGCCCCTACTGTCATCCCAAACAAAGCAACAGATATTACCAAAAAAGCAAAGTGATACCAAAGAATTACACTTAGTACCCTTGTTAAAAGGGTCTCTAATGCTAGCAGGCAAAAACTAAGGATAAACAGACCTGAATAAAATGACTTGCCTATTTGTAGCTTGTCTTGAGGTATCATTAAATTTATTATAAAGCAATTGCAATGTTTAAATCATCTTATCAAATTTATCAATGCGCCTGGCTGGATTCCCTGGCCTGTCTCTTATTCTCAAAAAAACACTTAAATCAATGCGCCCGGCTGGATTCGAACCAGCAATAACCAGTTCCGTAGACTGGTGCTTTATCCAATTAAGCCACGGGCGCATTAATTTCACGAAATTAATTTTTCAAAGGCCAAGACAGGCGAACCTGCAACAACTAGTTCCGTAGACTGGTACTCCCTGGCCTGCCTTTATTTCTCTTGCCAGGGCAGGCTATCCAATTGAGCCACAGGCGCATATCAAAGTTAAATTTCCTTACTTTTGGTAAAAGGTAATGATTAATTATAATACGATAAGGCTCTTGATATTGTAGAGGGATAGCAGGATAAACAAAATTCCAAAAAATACTCTATTTTTAAAAATCCAATCATTTAAAAAATTAATCTTTCCTTCCAAGGTAGTAAAAAAATCAGTTTCTGATATTAGTTCAATATCAACTATCTCCTCAATACGCAAGTATAAATCTGGAAATAACAAAAAAATTAGACTAAGACAAAGTGTTCCAAAAGAAGTACCCAGACATATAAATCTAATAATAGCCACGATTTCCATCTTTTATAAATTAAATTACCATATTTTAAATATTAAAACAAGAAAATAGTTGCTTTTATTGATAAAAATTCATTAAAATAGTGATGTTGAAAAACATTAGCTCGGATAAAAATCTCAAAATACATTATTTTGAGATTCGTTGATCCTGAAATACATTATTTCAGGATCCGCCATCGTTCTTTCATTAATATACAAAACGGTTAGGCGCCGAATTACATTAATTCGGCATCCGCCATTTCTTTCATTAATATACAAAACGGTTAGGCGCCGAATTACATTAATTCGGCATCCGCCATTTCTTTCATTAATGAAAGAAATGGCGGAGAGGGAGAGATTCCGCCAAGCTCATTTCCCTAACTCTCCGTCGGATAATAGATTGCAACGCGACTACTGAATTGTCAATAAATTAACTATTCTATACGTCTTACAAGATTTTACTGCGTTATGATAGGTTTTCGCTTTAGTTGGGCACAATTTGGGCACAAATTTAAGATATTTCACTTACGCGGCCTTTGTATATCTTTTTTAGAAATCAGCTGATCTGTTATTCTTAACCACTCTATCAGAAGCTTATAATGCTGCGCATTATGAAGTATTTCGTTAAACCGATTATTATCCAAAACATTCACCGCGGCAATATAGTCATTGAGTGTTATCTTTCCAAATGAATAATTTTCTGTTTCAGCTTCCAAAACTGATCTCGCGAGGCCAATTTTTTCTTTGGTAATATTTAAAAGCTCCTTTTCGCTCCCCATCTCAATAGACAAATTTTTAATATCAGTGTAGAGCTTAAAATGTATACTGACAGTAGAAAGCTTTGTTTTTTCAAGGGCGATTTTTGCGGCTTCATATTCTGCTTTCTCTATTTGATCAGGAAACGGCCAATCCATTGATATTCCCACATAAGCCATGCTATCTTCATTTTTTATTCCCCAATCTTTTCCCTTAACATTGTAACCTAAAAGTAAATCTATCGAAGGCAGGAGATCATCAGCGTCTTCATCAACTTCTAAAGAACTTTTTTCTTCCAATAGATTAAGCACCTCATAGGTACGGCTTTTCTTCTTAAAAGCCTCGAAATCATCGTTAAAAGAAATCATCACCTCATCGTAGAGACTCGGTTCTTCTGGCATTATCTCCTCATCCCCT
This sequence comes from bacterium, assembly GCA_013203265.1. Classification (GTDB taxonomy): domain Bacteria; phylum Omnitrophota; class Gorgyraeia; order Velamenicoccales; family JABMQK01; genus JABMQK01. The sequence goes on from JABMQK010000032.1 coordinate 7,957, forward strand.
TCGTAGCGAATCGCCGCCTTAATAAAATTAAGGGCATCGGTGTACTCTCCCCTCAGTTCAATCAGTTTTTCTTTTTTCGCCAAAACCTGCAAACTGATTTTATTGACATCAATCGAGAGCGCTATTTTGTTTTTTTGCCTGTCTTTTATATTTTGCAATAATTTTAGATTCTCCTGATAGGATGACTCACCTATCTTAAAATTTTCATACGCCTCATACCAATCGTAATACCTTACAATGATAGTCGCTAAATAATCTTCGTAGGCCTCGATGATTTGATGCATGGCAATATCAATTTCAACGCCGATAATTTTATCTTTTAATCTCGTCGCCTTGCCAAACGCATTTTCCGCTATCGGCTGGGATACCTCAAAGTTAAAATCGGATGAGATGACTGTCGATGTATAGGATGGCGCCGCCGCATACTCAGCCGTAAGGCTTGTGCCCGTAAAAGGGAATAATTTACTTAACGAGACACTCGCATCCGTATCTTCCCTTTCTTGGTTAAGAATAAAATCATATTGCCCCTTAACCGAAAGCACGATATCACGCGCGGGAAGCCCTAGATCTTTCTCATACTGAAGAGAAAACTCATCTATAAGAATTTTTTCAAATTCAGTGTCCTTTTGAGTTGCCAATTCAATAAAGTCGTTTATCGTAAGAACCTTGCCTGTCTCTTGCTTTTCTTGCTCGATGGCTTCCTCGGCGATCATGACTTTTGTCAAAATAAAAAATAATGATACGGCCATAATAATCAATACTATCGCTATTCTTTTATACATTGTATGCCCTTCTTAAACCCAAGAATTTATATTCTGCATCCTTAAAATAACTATACACGCAAGGTACGAGGACTAAAGTAATAAGTGTCCCGAAGATAAGCCCCCAAGTCAATGCCAGCATCATCTCCGCGAGCATAGCATCGTATCCGGTAAAACCGTATGCGGTCGGCAGAAGTCCCGCAACCGTCGTAAGCGTCGTCAACATAACAGCCTTTAACCTGGTTTTCGCTATGGAGGCAATTTGTGCATTTGAGGCTTTCCTGCCTTGGGCCTTATTGTAATTTTTCTCTAATTTTACAAGCATGATTATAGAATCATTAACCACGACGCCTGCCAATCCTATCGCCCCAATAGCCGCAAAAAAACCAAACAAGACTTTACCGTGCAGCCAAAACGCCAGTACAATCCCCACGATACCGAACGGAATTACCAGCATAATTACAATAGGCCTAGTCAAGGAATTCAATAAGATAACAAGGATAATATAAATCAATATGATCGCCATGATAATAGAATTGGAGAAGTCTCCTTGTGATTCGCGCGTATCCTTCACCTCTCCTTCAAACTTAAGTAAAACAGTGGGGTGATGAGACAAAATTTTTGGAAATTCTTTATTTTCAAAATGCTCGGCTATTTCTACCGGCGTTAGGCCTGACTCTTTTTTTATGTCGGCAAAGATTGTGGCAATCCTCTTGTAGTCCTTTCTTTCAATGGAATTCGGCGTAATGACTTCTTTAACTTCGACGATATCCCTTAGGGGAACAAGATAATCTCCGGTATTCTCGATGGGGATATCCAGAATCTTCTCTATATCAACTTTTGCCTGATTAACAACGGTAAATCGCACATCGATTTCCTCGTCGCCATCCAGCAACTCGTAAATAACCGTTCCTTCCAGCGCTGCCCGCAACGTAGACGCAACATCATCGGCATTGATAGACAAACGCTTAATCTTTTCGCGATTGAGGCTGAGTTTGTATTCTGGGTTTTGTAAAGGACGTTCTATCTCAACATTTTCCAGCCCGGGATGCTCTCCCATTAACTCGGCGAGTTGCTCAGTAATCATATTTCTTATTTGGTCATCATTTTCCTGGACAATGAGCTCTATGGGGCTTCCGCTGGCGTGCCCCCATCTGCTTTTAGCTACTTTTATCTCTTTGAGGTCATTGATATCAACGAAGCGCTTTTCCCATTCTTTGATGAGTTGATCCGCAGATTTCTTGCGTTTTTCCTTAGGCAGAATCTCGATAACCATCCGGAATTTATACTCTTCGACCGCCCTACCCCACCTACTGGTCGATATCCGCGTTCTAAAACCTATCACTTCTTTTCCGATATGGGGAGCGATGATATCCTCAACCTGCTTTGTCAATTGAGCAGTCTCATACCTATCCGCCTCTGGCGCAGCCTCACCAGTTAAAGAAATTTCCCTCGTCTCTTCATTCGGAAACATAACATACTTCATCTTTGATTTGACGATATAGCCGGAAAAAATAAGCAGTAAAACAAAAACAAGCAATACGAACCCTTTAAAGGAGAGGATCTTATTGAGCATGCTGCCGTACCGATCTTCTACTTTGTTAAACCAGTGCACCTTATTTGCCTCGGGTATTTTTTTCCTGAATCTGCTCACAAGTTTATCCCATATCGGAAAATCCAGGTGCATATGTCCCGGGAGTATCATCAGGGATTCAAAAAGGCTTGCCCCAAGCATAACAAATATGA
>JABMQK010000033.1 GCA_013203265.1 bacterium
AGCTTGGTGAGCCTGATTCATCTGGCAGGAGGAGGCCAATTGAGATTCCTGGTTCTGAGTTTGAGATTCCAGTCGATACTGTGGTTGTGGCTATCGGACAGCGACCCAACCCTTTAATCTATAAATCCACCCCAGATTTAAAGACAAATCTCCAAGGAACTATCTGGGTGGATGAAAATCTTATGACTTCAATACCAGGAGTATTTGCTGGCGGTGATATAACAACAGGCGCTGCTACAGTAATCTCCGCAATGGGCGCAGGCAAAAAAGCCGCCCGGGCGATGAATAGGTATGTTCAAAGATAGATTTAGGAATATAAAGGGAAACGCCTGGTTTGAGCATTTTTGGCAGATATTCTTTAGTCTTATTGCTTGATTTTTTCTTTTATAGCATATATAATTAGTATTCCGTAAAATAAGGGGGAGAAAAATGGAAAATAAGAAAATAACTGTTAATGATATTTTAGAGATGAAGAAGCGTGGCGAGAAAATCACAATGCTTACAGCTTACGATTTTCCTCTGGCCTCTTTGGTAGATAGGGCTGGTATTGAGATAATTTTAATTGGTGATTCTGTGGCCAATGTTGTCTTGGGCCTTAAGACAACTCCTGAGGTAGGAATGACTGAAATGATTCATCACTCCAAAGCAGTTACCAGAGCTGTAAAGAGGGCGTTGGTGGTTGGCGATATGCCATTTGAATCCTATCAGATTAATCCCAAAGAATCCGTAAAAAACGCCAAGAGATTTATCCAAGAGGCAAAGTGCGACGCTGTAAAATTAGAGTGGTTTGATAAATGCCTCGAAGTTACTGAAGAGATTATTAAAGCTGGTATTCCGGCAATGGGACACATCGGCCTTACGCCGCAGACAGCGGATAAGCTCGGCGGATTTAAAGTTCAAGGAAAGGACGCTGACACTGCTAAGAGATTGATTGAGCAGGCAAAGGCTCTAGAGAAGCTGGGTTGTTTTAGTATTGTGTTTGAGTGTATTCCAGATAAAATCGCTGAAATGATTACTAAAGAGTTAAAGATACCTTCGATTGGAATTGGCGCGGGTATTAATTGCGACGGGCAGGTTTTGGTAACTCACGATTTATTGGGATTTTTGGAACGTGCCAAACCTTTAAAATTTGTAAAGCAGTACATTAATCTTAATTCAGAAATTAAAAAGGCGATTGAGGTGTTTAAGAAGGAAGTTAAAGAAGGCGCCTTTCCTACAAAAGATCACAGTTTTACAATCAAAGAAGAAGAACTGAAGAAAATTTAGTTTAGTCTTGACACGAGATAAATTTTATTATAAAAAAGGAAAGTTATGTCAAATAATCTAATGGATAAAATTGTTTCGCTTTGCAAGCGCCGTGGATTTATTTTTCAATCCTCGGAGATTTATGGTGGCCTTGGTAGTGTCTGGGATTACGGGCCGTTAGGAGTGGAACTAAAAAATAATGTAAAGAAGGCGTGGTGGAAGTCTGTAGTCTACCAGCGCGAAGACATAGTGGGCCTAGACGCCGCGATTTTAATGCATCCTAAAACCTGGGAGGCCTCTGGCCACGTTTCTGGTTTTGCTGATTTAATGGTCGATTGCAAGAAGTGTAAGAAGAGATTTAAGGTTGAAGATTTAAAGGATAGGAAAAAGTGTGAAGAGTGCGGTGGAGAATTTACAGAGGCGCGGCCATTCAACTTAATGTTTGAGACTTATCACGGACCAGTAAAAGAGACAGCCGCTGTTGTTTATTTGCGCCCAGAAACCGCACAAGGCATTTTCGTAAACTTCCTAAATATTCTAAATACCTCCCGCAAAAAACTCCCCTTTGGCGTTGCACAAATAGGCAAGGTCTTTCGTAATGAAATCACTCCTGGAAATTTTACCTTCCGCACAAGAGAGTTCGAGCAAATGGAAATCGAATATTTTGTCGATCCTAAAGAAGCAGATAAGCAATACAAGTTTTGGGTTGAGGAGAGGTTTGACTGGTATTTTAAATTTGGAATTAAGAAAACGAATTTATGAAAGAGAGAACACGGCAAGGATGAATTAGCGCACTACGCTAAGGCGTGTTCAGATATAGAGTATAACTTTCCGTTCGGGTGGTCTGAATTGGAAGGTGTTGCAAATCGAGCAGACTTTGATTTAAAACAGCACTCAGAATTTAGCGGCAAAGATTTGAAATATTTTGATGATAAGACTAAAAGTAAGTTCCTGCCTTACATAATTGAACCTTCAGGTGGGGTAGATAGGGCGGCGCTGGCATTTTTAGTAGACGCCTACAACGAAGAAGAGGTAAAGGGTAAGATTAGGGTATTTTTAAAGTTGCATAAAGATTTAGCACCTACCAAAGTAGCGGTGTTGCCGCTTTTAAAGAACCGTCCAGAGATTGTAAAGTTAGCCAAAAAGATAGCAGGGGACTTGAAGAAGAACTTAGTCTGTGTTTATGATGACACAGCAGCGATTGGAAAGTTGTATCGCAGGCAGGACGAAGTAGGGACTTTATTTTGCGTTACGGTTGACGTGCAGTCACTCGAAGATAAGCAGGTTACTGTGCGCGAGCGTGACACAATGAAACAAAACAGAGTAGAAGTTGAACAATTGGAAAATTATCTAAACCAGAAATTACAATAGGAAGGAGCAGTAGGGCAATGGCAAAAAATGTTTACTTCTTTGGGGCTGGAAAAGCAGACGGCAAGACAGAAATGAAAAATCTTTTAGGTGGAAAAGGTGCAAACCTCGCTGAGATGTCAGGGCACAAAGATCTGAAACTTCCTGTTCCTCCGGGTTTTACTATTACCACA
>JABMQK010000034.1 GCA_013203265.1 bacterium
CCGATCATTAAAATCGAGCAGTTTTTTATTGGATAATTTAAAACTCACCCTGCTCTGTTTGCCATTCCCAGGATAAACTAATTGGCCTGTCATTCTCAAATGGACCACTAAAGACTTTTTGGATGATAATTCCAATATCAAAACCTTGCCTCTCCTTAGTATATTTTTTATTGTACTCCCTTTTAGGCCTTTTTTAAATAAATTTAAGGAAGGTTCTTTAACAACCTTAGATTTCCTTACAATGACTTCAACTATTTTTTTATCTAAAACTGTTTTCTGTAGTTGCCTTTTTATAGTTTCGACTTCTGGAAGCTCTGGCATAGTCTTTATCTACTTTTAACAAACCTATCAAATTTATTGATTGCTGAATTGAACCCAAGCCTCTCTATTCCTCGGCCCATCAAATTCAGCAAAATAAACACCCTGCCACCTACCTAAAACTAATCTGCTATCTTTTACAAATACCATCGCCGACGAACCCAAAAGCGACGCCTTAATATGAGCTGCTGAATTTCCTTCCGAATGAGAATAATTGTCCTGCTGTGGAACAATTTTATCTAATTCATATAAAATATCTCTTCTCACCGACGGATCTGCGTTTTCATTTATTGTAATACCTGCTGTGGTATGAGGCACAAACACAACACACCTTCCATTCTTTATTTTAGACCTCGAAGCTGCTCGTTGCAACTGTTCTGTAATATCGATCAATTCATTTTGCCTCGAACTTCTGATATTTATCTTTTCCACTATCTGGCACTGGCTACAGTCTGTTTTTTATACCCTGCAATCTTCAACCCTTCTCTGTAATAATCCTGAAGAGACTTAGGTGTTATCTTACGCTTCTTTACAGCCTCAATGCCTTCAACACTAGCCACCGCTGCTGCCATTGAAGTAATATAAGGAATTTTGTACTGTATGGCCATTTTGCGAATATAGCTATCGTCATATTTACTGCTGCTGCCAACAGGTGTATTGATAATAAAATGGATGTCTTTATTTTTAATCGCATCGGCAATATCCGGCCTTGCTTCAAGTAATTTATTTATCTTTATATTAGGCACGCCATTTTTGCTCAAAAAGCGGCCTGTTCCTTCTGTGGCATAAATCTTAAACTCTAATTTATTAATCCTTTTAGCTAATGGGAGTAATTTCTTTTTATCCTTGTCCGCTACAGTTAACAGTACGTTGCCCTCTAAGGGTAGCCTTGAACCAGCGGCCGCTTGTGCTTTATAGAAAGCCAGTCCAAATGTGTCAGCGATTCCCATAACTTCTCCCGTAGCTCTCATTTCCGGACCCAACAGAGGGTCCACCTCGGGAAACATATTAAATGGAAAGACCGCTTCCTTAACTCCAAAATAGGGAAGTTTTTGTTTTTTAAGTTCGGGAAAATTATCCAATTTATCACCGAGCATAACATTGGTAGCGATACGAGCTATCGAGATACCTGTCATTTTGGAAACCAAAGGAACCGTGCGTGAAGCCCTAGGATTAGCCTCTAAAACATATACCTTGTCGTCACATATAGCGTATTGAATATTCATAAGGCCAACTACCTTTAGCTCTCTGGCGATCTTAGCTGTATACTCCTCTATGGTCTTTAAATGTTTTTCTTTAATGGTCCTCGTAGGAATTGCACAGGCAGAATCTCCAGAATGAATACCCGCCAACTCTATATGTTCCATTACAGAGGCGATAAAAACTTTTTCTCCATCACAAAGCGCGTCGACCTCAGCCTCAATCGCCTCTTCAAGAAACCTATCAATAAGCATAGGGTATTCGGGGCTGACCTGGATAGCTTCTTGGGCATATTTCTTCAACATATTTTCTTCGTATATTACTTCCATCCCGCGTCCACCGAGCACAAAAGAAGGCCTCACCATAAGAGGATAGCCAATTCTATTGGCGATTTCGACAGCTTCTTCTAAACAACGAGCTATGCCGCTCTCCGGCTGTAGTATATCTAAGTTTATCATTTTTTCTCTAAAATGCTCTCTATCTTCGGCGAAACGGATACTCTCGGGACTAGTGCCTAAAATATTAACTCCATTATCCTTTAATTCCTGTGCGATATTTAATGGAGTCTGTCCACCGAATTGAACGATAACGCCTTCGGGCTTTTCCTTCTCATAAATTGTCAGGACGTCTTCGACTGTCAACGGCTCAAAATAGAGTTTATTGGAAGTATCGTAGTCTGTCGAAACAGTCTCGGGATTACAGTTAATCATGATTGACTCGTAACTTTTATCACGCAGGGCAAAAGCAGCATGAACACAGGTATAGTCGAATTCTATCCCCTGTCCTATTCTATTAGGGCCACCGCCTAAAATTAACACCTTTTTATTCTGCGAAACAGGAACTTTATCCTCACCGATATAGGTCGAATAGTAGTATGCTGCGTTCTCCACCCCGCTTACAGGAACTATATCGAATCGTCCATACTTTCCGATAGCGATCCTTTTGTGCCTAACATCCTTTTCTTTTATATTAAACAATCCGGC
>JABMQK010000035.1 GCA_013203265.1 bacterium
GATTATAGGGTTAGCATAAAAGAAGCCCACCATATCTACAAGAAAGATTCTCCTTCGGGTACGGCTAAGAAGTTAGCAGAGACAATAGAAGAGGTACGAGGGAAAAAGGTGGAAGATATAGAGTTTATTCGCGAAGGCGAATTAGCAGGTGACCATGATGTTATTTTTGATAGCGAATACGATACTATTAAATTATGTCACTCTGCAAAAACACGCGATATATTTGCAAAAGGAGCGCTAAGCGCAGCAAAGTGGATAGTAGACAAAAAGAGTGGACTTTTCAGTATGCAGGATATCATGTGAGGTTATAAAAATGGAATTCAAGATTGAACAGTCGGACAGGTTAAAACAACTACCACCTTATTTATTTTTAGAAATAGATAGGGCAAAGAGGGAAGCCCAGCGACAGGGACGAGATATTATTGATTTAGGTATTGGCGATCCAGATCAACCTACGCCGCAGTTTATAATTGATAAATTGTATGAAGCAGCGAAAGATAGAGCAAATCATCGCTACGCCTTGGACGCAGGTTTGGCTATTTTAAGAGAAAGTATTGCGCGGTGGTATAAGAAGAGGTTTGGTGTTGATTTGAACCCAGATAATGAAATTTTACCTTTGATTGGTTCTAAAGAAGGAATAGCACATTTTCCGTTGGCAATATTAAATAGAGGCGATTATTCTTTAATTCCTGATCCTTGTTATCCTCCGTATAAAGGCTCAACTATCTTTGCAGGTGGGAAAGTTTATTTGATGCCATTGTTATCAAAGAATGGATTTTTGCCTGAATTAAAAAAGATAAGAAATACGGTTTTAAAGAGAGCGAAGATTATTTTTGTTAATTATCCCAATAATCCCACTTCAGCCATAGCTACGGATGAATTTTATAAGGAGTTAATAGAATTTGCGATCAGAAACAATATTATTGTTGTCTCTGACTTGGCTTATTCAGAGATTTGTTTTGATGGATATAAGCCAAGGAGCCTTCTAGAATTTGAGGGTGCACGGGAATGTGTTATTGAATTTCATTCGCTTTCAAAGACATTTAATATGACTGGTTGGAGAATTGGATGGGCCTGCGGGAATACAAATTTTGTTAGTTTGTTAGGAAAGGTTAAGTCAAATATTGATTCGGGTGTATTTCAGGCGATACAGGTAACCGGCACTACCGCTTTAGAAGCAGATGATACTCATGTTAATTCCATGATAGCTATGTATCAGGAGAGGAGAGATATTTTAGCGCAGGGACTAAAATCGTTAGGTTTTAATATTAGATTGCCTAGAGCTACGTTTTATCTCTGGTCAAAGATTCCCAGAAGGTTTGGTAAGTCGATAGATTTTGCAAAGATATTATTGAGCAAGGCCGATATCGTGGCAACTCCTGGTGTGGGATTTGGAAAATATGGAGAAGGATATATTCGTTTCGCCTTAACTGTATCGGCTCAAAGGATAAGAGAAGCTGTCGAGAGACTAAAAACACGAATGACCACGAATATTCGTGGTAATTAGATAGAGATTCGTGTCAATTCGTGGTTCATATTCGAAAGAATTCGCGTAAAAAATAATGATACCAGTTACTTCATACCTAGCGATAGGTAGTAACTTAGGCGACAGGATAGTTAATATCAAAAAATCAATTCGATATCTTAAATCGAATCAAAGAATTAAAGTCAAAAGTGTCTCCCGTATTTACGAAACTCCTGCCCAGGGGGGTCCTAAAAAACAGCCCCAATATCTCAATACTGCAGTAAAAATTAAGACCTCACTATTTCCTTTAGATCTATTAAACGAGCTTAAAATTATTGAATTAGAATTTAAGAGAAGTAATTCGGTTCGATGGGGACCACGTACCATTGATTTAGATATTTTATTTTATGATGATTTAGTATTCATAAATAATAGGCTTTCTATTCCTCATCCATTAATGCATAAAAGGATTTTTGTATTGAAGCCAATGTCAGAAATCGCACCCCATTTTATTCACCCTTTATATAAGAAAAATATTAAAGACTTATTAAATGAATTAGGGAGAGATAATGAAAAAATTATACCGTTCGACAAAGGATAAAAAGCTTGTCGGTGTCTGTAGTGGTTTAGCTAGCTATTTTAATTTAGATCCAGCTATTATAAGGATAATATTTTTATTAACTGCGCTTGTCTGGGGGGTTAGTGTTGTTATATATATCGTTTGCTGGATCTGTATGCCCGAAGAAAATAGTATAAGATAAATATGAGAATAATATCCAATCCAATCTTTTTACAGAAGGAAGTTGTTAGATTAAAAAGAAAAGGTAAGACTATAGGATTTGTTCCTACTATGGGATATTTTCATGAAGGGCACCTTTCGCTTATTAGGAAGGCAAGGTGTGAGTGCGATGTAGTTGTTGTGAGTATTTTTGTCAATCCGCTCCAATTTGGCCCACGAGAAGACCTTAAAGAATACCCGCGTAATCTAAATAAGGATATTTCCCTATGCAGAAGATATACGGATATTTTATTCTTTCCCGGCGCAAAAACAATGTATCCGCAGGATTTTCTGACTTCTGTTGAAGTTAAGAATTTAGGCAATATTTTATGTGGGTCCTCACGCCCGGGTCATTTTAAAGGCGTAATCACGGTTGTAAATAAACTTTTTAATATCGTTACACCAGATATGGCTTATTTTGGACAGAAGGATGCACAGCAGGCAACAATAATTAAAAAAATGGTTAGAGATCTAAACATGCCGATTAAGATTAATGTTTTACCGATTGTGCGAGAATATGATGGTTTGGCGATGAGTTCACGCAATACCTATTTATCTGTTAAAAAGAGGAAAGACGCCCTTGTTTTATATAGGTCTTTAATGCTGGCTAGGGATTTAACGAGGAAAGGAACTATTAATTGCAGA
>JABMQK010000036.1 GCA_013203265.1 bacterium
AACGAGGTTTTACAATTGACTCTTCTCGAGTCAAACGATAGATACAAACATTTAAGAAACTTCCAACTGCTGACCCTAAGACAAAAATAAAGAAATTAAAACCTATCTTGTCAAAATTTGAGAAGATAAAGCTTCCCACATTACCTCCTGAGGCGCCTTCTTACCCGTCCAGATTTCAAAGGAACGCTTCCCTTGATGCAAAAGCATACCTAAACCGCTACAGGTCTTTGCGCCAACTTTTTTTGCTAACTTCAACAATTTTGTCTCTAATGGATTGTAAATAACATCATAAACCAATAAATTCTTATGTAGCATCTCTTCTTTAATTAGACAAGGATCTGTCTCTTTCATACCCACAGGTGTTGCATTTATAAGTATATCTTTACTTAAAATATCTAATTTTTCTATAGTATCAACAAATCGAACATCCACATCAACAAATAAACTCTGTATCATACTAACTATACCTTCTGCCTTGTCCTTATCTGTATCGTAAATAAACACTTCTTTTGCCTTAGAACTAGCGATTGCATAAACAACTGCTTTACCTGCCCCGCCAGCGCCTAATACAGCTACCTTTTTATCAGTTAGTTCTATATTTTCTTTTAGGTGTTGTAAAAAACCAGGAATGTCTGTATTAAATCCTATCCAAACACCACCCCTATTCACTATGGTATTAACCGCCTTTATCTGTCTTGCATAAAAAGATTCTGAATCGAACTTCACAAAATCCAATACCTTTTCCTTAAAAGGTACAGTTACATTTAAACCATAAATATTTTGTTTCTGCAGTGAATTTAGGAAAATATTTAAATCTTGCGGCTTTACTTCAAACAATCTGTATTCGGCATCATAATCAATTTCTTTGTGTTCTTTAAGGTATTTAAATGCGGCGTTATGCATTACCGGGGAAAAGCTATGTTTGACAGGATAACCAATTAAACCATATGTTCTTTTTTCTGCGCTCATAGTAAGCTCTACCTAAAAATCTACTCCCCTATTTCTCTTTTTGCTTGGCTAACAGTTGCAGAAATCTTCTGATCGTCTTTTTTAATCTTCTTATCTAATCGCCTATCTGATTTATCTTTTTGACTTTCAATCCTTTGATCAAGACCCGGAACTTGTATTTTATAATCGATAATACCAAAGACTTCCTTCCAGAATGTCTTCCAGTGCTCCTGGCCAAAACCAGAAAACCCCTCCGGATAACGCTCAATTAATACCATCTGAATTTCTGTTATCGAATAGTTTCGGTCTGCCACTGGTATCTTCTCATTTTTAAAGCTTATCAAAGGATGTACACCATAAATTATATCCCAAAACTCCTGCCAATCTTCCTTATCGAAAGTATTAAAAAAAACTGGATGTAATTGCCTCAAACCAAACTCCTTATCCATAATTACGAGCGGCCTACGTCTGTCGGGAGAAAACTGATATTCAACGTTATGCCTTCCTACCCTAAGTGCCGTAACCATATCATTGACATCCTGGAATAAATTCTGCCTTATGGCTACAACTAAAATTGCAATAGCACTAACCCCAAAGATAATAACACCAAGATTATCTTGCATTATTTTAATGAGCCCGCCACACTTATTGACGGATGCCTTCTTTAATCTTATTAATTGCCTCGATATAGGCCTTGACTGATGCCTCAATGATATCGGTGCTGGCTCCCCGGCCCACTACGGATTTCCCCTTAGATATCATCTTTACGCTTACCTCACCTAAAGCATCTTTACCTGAAGTAACGGAATCGATATGGTAATCAAGCAGTCTTGCTTTTATACCCACTATTTTCTCAATCGCTTTATAACAAGCATCAACCGGGCCGTCTCCGCTAGACTTACGTGTATAAAATTTACCTTTTGACTTTAGTCTTATTTTTACCTGCGGAATAATTCCCGTTCCGCAATTTACTTGAAAATCAACTAACTGCCAAACTTTAGGAGTAATCTTAATTTCTTCTTCCACAATAGAAAATAAATCTTCATCATAAACTGTCTTCTTCTTATCCGCTAATACCTTAAATTTCTCAAAGGCGCTATTCAATTCCTTTTGCGATAACTTTATACCTAAAGACTTTAGTCTCGCTGAAAACGCATGCCTGCCAGAGTGTTTGCCTAATACAATCCCGGATTCCATAAATCCCACATCTTGCGGCCTTATTATTTCGTAAGTCCGTCTCTCTTTTAAAATTCCATCTTGATGAATTCCTGATTCGTGACGGAAAGCATTCAATCCGACTATCGCCTTATTAGGTGCTACTACAAAACCTGTCAATCGACTAACCAGCCTCGAGGTCTTATGAATTTCCTTCGTCTTTATAGAAGAAGTGATATTAGCGAATATATCCTTTCGTGTTTTAACAGCCATAATAATCTCTTCCATTGAGGCATTGCCTGCTCGTTCTCCGATTCCATTAATTGTGCATTCGACTTGCCGTGCACCATTTTTAACTGCAGATAAAGAATTTGCCACGGCCAAACCTAGATCATTATGGCAATGCACAGCGATTATGGCTTTATCTATATTAAGAACATTTTCTTTTATACCCCTGATTAAAGAACCAAATTCTTGAGGGTCCGCATAACCTACAGTATCTGGAATATTTATCGTAGTTGCGCCTTCATTAATTACTCTCTCTATTATCCTATAAAGAAATTTCGGATCAGAACGCGAAGCATCTTCAGGAGAAAACTGCACATCTTTAACCTTCTTTTTAGCATAACGAACAGCTTCTGTAGCTAATCTTAATATTTCATTCTCAGCTTTCTTTAATTTATATCGCATATGTATCTTTGATGTTGCCAAAAATACATGGATGCGCGCATTTGACTTAGCCACCTTTACAGCACCATAAGCAGCGTCGATGTCTTTCTTTAGTGAACGCGCTAAACCACAAATAGTCACACCTTTAATTTTAGACGCAACTAGTTTAACCGCATCAAAATCACCTTTAGAAGCAATAGGAAATCCTGCCTCAATAACATCCACTCCTAAATGCACCAATTGCTCAGCAATCTCTAATTTTTCTTTTTTATTGAGGCTGGCACCCGGCGCCTGCTCTCCGTCGCGTAAAGTTGTATCGAAAATAATTATTTTATCCATAGTAATATTAACCTTTTTCCTTCGCGTCCCTTCGGTCTCTCAGGACTTCGCTCACTTACGTTCGCTTCACATCCAAGGCATCATAAATGACGGCGTAACTTATGGAGTGGAACGAACATAAGTTACTGCCGGAATTTATCCTGAGGAGCGCAAGCGACGAAGGATCTTACTTCCTCATCCAAGGCATCATCTCGCGTAACTTCTTACCCACTTCTTCAATAGGATGCTCATCCCCTTCTTTGAGTAACTTATCAAAATTTGGCCGACCATTCTCATTTTCTCTAATCCACTCACGCGCAAATTTACCTTTCTGCACTTCCTTTAATATCTTTTTCATTTCTTTACGTGTTTTCTGTGTAATGATTCTTTTACCTCGACTTAAATCTCCGTAACAAGCAGTATTGGAGACACGCCTGCGCATACCTGAAATACCAGTTTCTTGAATCAAATCCGTAATCAACTTTAATTCGTGAAGTACTTCAAAATAGGCTATTTCAGGTTGATAACCTGCCTCTACCAAAGTATCAAATCC
>JABMQK010000037.1 GCA_013203265.1 bacterium
AATTTGGAATAGATTGCAAAAAAGCGCATGATAAGTTCTAATAAAAGTTTTATAAGAAATTTTACCCGTTTTTAAAAATTATTATTTAAAAAATGCAATATATTCCAAAATTGACAAAAAGCGAAATTGAGGAAAATCATAAGTATTTTATTGAGCGTGTATCTATTTATAAAAAGAGGGGTATTGATTTTTTTGCTACCAGAAGATCTATTCTAGAAAAGGCTTATCCTTTAGAGGGAAGGATTTTGGAGATTGGCCCTGGAAATGGCCATACTACATTGGCTTTGGCAAAAGCAGGATATAAATTTATTTCAATAGATAAAGATAAAGGATCTCTAAAAAAGACCGCACTAAATCTTGCTTATGAGAATGTGCTTTCGATGGTAAAATTATTTGTAATGGATGGCAATGTTCTTTCTTTTGCGCAAGATAGCTTTGAGAATGTAGTCGTTGTTAATTTATTTCATCATCTCGATAAGATTAATAAAATGCTTTTAGAAATAGATAGGGTGTTATGTGCAGAGGGTAAGGTTGTTTTAGCTGATCTTAATAAGCAGGGCAAGAAGATAATAAATGCTGTACATAAAAAAGAAGGCCGCATCCACGAAGATTTTAATAATAGCGAAAATGATATATTTTTGTATTTACGCAGCTTAGGGTATGAGATAAGGCGTTATCAAGAAAAATATCATTGGATTTTAATAGCTGAGAAGAAAATACAACAGTAAGTAATTGAAGGGCGTGCATAATTCTTTCGTCATTGCGAGCGAACACGTTCGCTTCGTTCAGTGTAAACTCCGTGAGCGAAGCAATCTAAAATAGAGATTGCCTGTCTGCCGCCAAGGCAGGCTTCGTCGTCCGCCATAAAACTTTGGCGGACTTCTCGCAATGACATTTTATGAATTACGTATACCCCTCAAGCAATAAAGCAATGAAATTGAAAACAGGGCAACAAATAAAACAGAAAAATAGATTAAGAAAAGTTTGTGTGTGGTTTGATGTTTGTCCCCTTAAAAGATCTTATGAGCAGGGGAAACTGGATAGGAAATGGATTGAAAATTATTGTTGGGCAGACTATTCAAAATGCGTAAGGAAAAAGATGGAGGAGCAGGGTATCTATCATCCAGATAATATGATGCCGGATGGTACAATTGACGAAAGATTATAGATGGTTAAAAGAGACTACAAGTATATATACGGGCCCGTCCCTTCTTGGAGATTAGGGAGTTCTTTAGGGATAGATCCACTTTCCCAAAAGGAAAAAATTTGCAGTTTCGATTGTATTTATTGCCAGATTGGCAAGACAACAATATTTAGAAACGAAAAGAAACTATATGTTTCTACTGAGGATATTATAAGTGAATTGGAGATGCTGCCCCAAATCAAAATAGATTACATCACTCTATCTGGCAGGGGGGAGCCTTCTTTGGCAGAAAATTTAGGTCAAATTATAAAGGCCGTAAAAACAATTCGTAGAGAGCCCGTAGCAGTTTTAACCAATTCATCTTTAATGGATAGGGAAGATGTAAGAGAACAACTTTCTTTAGCTGATTTTGTTGTTGCTAAATTAGACGCTTATTCACAAGAGTCTTTTAGAAAAATAAATAAACCCGTATCAGAAATAGAATTTAGCAATGTTTTGAGCGGAATAAAGCAGTTCAAAAAAGATTATTCTGGTAGATTTGCGCTTCAGATTATGTTCTTAGAAGAAAACAAAGAGAATGTTGCAGAGTTGGCATACTTGATAAATTATATTAAGCCAGACGAAATTCAGATCAATACGCCACTAAGGCCTTCTAGGGTGAAGCCACTTTCAAAGGATGAGATTATTAAGATAAAAGAACAAATTTCAGCCACATACAATTCTCTTTCTGGCGGTAAAAGCATTGATATAGTTTCGGTTTATGATAGTAAAGAACATAAACAGGCATTGCCAATTAGCAACGAAGATACTCTTAAGAGAAGGGGTAAAATTTAATATCAGTTTACCCCGTTAGAAACAAACTCTCTAACGGGGTTTATTAAAATAATGAAATATAACTTATGAAGACATACTTAGATTGTATTCCTTGTTTTTTTAAACAGGCTTTAGATGCTGCCAGAATTGCTGGGGCAAGTCAAAGGACGCAAAAAAGAATATTAAGCGAGCTGGCTAAAGCCTTAACAAAATTTTCCTTAAACTCTTCTCCGCCAGAAATGGGAAGAGTCATTTATGGTTTAGTTAGGAAAATAACCAAAGAGAACGATCCCTACAAGAAAATAAAGGATAAAAGTAATAGATTTGCATTAGGCCTTTACGATAAGTTAAAAAAGAAAGTTTCGACCGCAGGTGATAGTTTTTTGATGGCATTGGAATTGGCCATCGCTGGGAATATCATTGATTATGGTGTCAAAAATTCTTTAAATGTCGATAAGGAGCTAAAAAGAATTTTAAATGAAGAAGATAAAACTATAAGGAAGGAGAAAAAAACAAATTTTCTTTATTTTGAATTTAAACGTAGTTTAAAAAATGCCCGAACCATTCTTTATTTAGCTGATAATGCTGGAGAGACAGTTTTTGATAGAATTTTATTGCAAGAAATAAAAAGGCATTATAATAATAAGAGAATTTTTTATGCCGTAAAAGAAAAACCTATAATCAATGATGCTTTAGCCAAAGACGCTTACATTTGTGGGATTGATAAAGAGGCAGAGATAATTTCTAGCGGATTAGATGCTCCAGGCACAATACTTTCTTTATGCTCAAGAGAATTTCTTAAGATTTACAATAGTGTAGATATGGTCATTAGTAAAGGACAGGGGAATTTTGAGGCCTTATCAAAGGCAAAAAGACCTATCTTCTTTTTGTTTATGGCAAAGTGTCCTGTTGTTGCTAAAGATGTAGGTTGTAATATGGGAGACATCATTTTATTTCACAATACTAAAAAGAGACATAAATCCAAAAAGGGACGTTAATAAAGGATAGGTGGTTGATATGCCAACGTATGAATACTTATGTGAAAATTGCAGTTTTAAATTTGAGAAATTTCAAAATATGAACGATGAACCGTTAAAGAAA
>JABMQK010000038.1 GCA_013203265.1 bacterium
GCTTTCTGGTTCACGGGCAATAACATCTTAAGCTAATCTTTTTTCTCTCATCTTGAAAAACTTTATCAGTTCTTTTTCGTATGGAGTATCTGTTCGAATATCTATGTTGTCGACATTTATGGAACGCAACAGCTTTTGGCGTTCTTTAATTCTTTTTACGGCGTCCTCTTGATATTTTTTTCTAAAATTGGAATCGCTTGTGTCGATAGTAAAACTCTTGCCTGTCTCTGCGTCGTTTAAGTTAATAATCCCAACATTGGGCAAATCAAGTTCCCGTGGATCCGTAATGGTTACAGCGACCATATCATGCCGTTTATTAGATATGGAAAGGAGATTCTTAAAATCCTTATCAAAAAAATCTGAAATAATAAAAGTGATGGCCTTGCGTTTTGTTACACGATTTAAATATTGCAGGGCAAGCGAAATATCCGTACCTCTTCCTTCTGGTTTATAATGTAAAGCTTCCCTAACGACCCTTAAGACATGGCCTAGGCCTTTGCGAGGAGAAATAAACTTTTCTATCCTATCCGTAAAAATTATTATTCCTACTTTATCATTATTCTTTATGGCAGAAAGCGCCAATACACAACATAACTCTGCAGCGAGTTGATTCTTTAGCTGCTTTACAGAACCAAAATAGCAAGACATAGATAAATCTAAAAGAAGCATTACAGTCAATTCTCTTTCTTCGACGAACTTCTTAATATATGGATGCCCCATCCTTGCGGTTACATTCCAATCAATAGACTTGATATCATCCCCTGGTTGATATTCACGCACTTCATCAAACTCCATACCTTTGCCTTTAAATACACTCTGGTATTGTCCGGCAAAAACATCCGTTACCATACGCGAGGTAGTAATCTGTATTCTCCTGATCTTTTTTAATACTTCCTTGGGAATCATTTAGAAAACCTTGAGGATTGTTTAGGGAACTTCTATTTCGTCAAATATCTTTTTGATAATGTCTTCAGAAGTCTTTTCTTCGGCCTCGGCTTCATAACTAACAGTCACACGATGCCTCAAAACATCAAAACCAATACTCTTTACATCCTGCGGGGTAACATAACCTCTGCCTTGAATAAAGGCATAGGCCTTTGCAGCTACGGTTAGATATATAGTTGCGCGCGGAGAAGCGCCATATTGTATCAAGCTAGTAAGTTCATCGAGCCTATAATTTTTGGGTTCTCTGGTCGCAAAAACAATATCAATAATATATCTTTGAATCTTTTCATCCATATAAACTTCGTCAACGACACTGCGGGCGCGTAGAATATCTTGAGGACTAATAACTGAATTTACTTCAATTTTCTTATCGGTAAAACTCATCTGCTTAAGAATAGCAAACTCTTCCTCTTTGTTAGGATAGGTAATATTTAGTTTCAGCATAAAGCGGTCAACCTGGGCTTCGGGCAGAGGATAAGTACCTTCTTGTTCAATAGGGTTTTGTGTGGCTAAAACTAAAAAAGGATCATCGAGTTTAAAAGTATTCTCTCCAATTGTAACTTGACGTTCCTGCATCGCTTCTAAAAGCGCACTCTGCACTTTTGCCGGTGCGCGGTTAATTTCATCAGCTAAAATAATATTGGCAAAAATAGGCCCCTTTTTGGTGACAAAGTTTCCCTCTTTAGGATTGTAGATTAATGTTCCTATTAAATCAGCGGGTAATAAATCGGGTGTAAATTGTAATCTCTGAAATTTAGTCTTAATTGTTTGAGAAAGTACCCTCACCGATAACGTCTTAGCGAGTCCTGGAACACCTTCAATTAAAATATGGCCATTGGCGAATAGCCCTACTAATAGGCGTTCAATCAAATATTTCTGTCCAATAATAACCTTAGAAATTTCCATCTTAAGCACTTCAATAAATGCGCTTTCTTTTTTTACCTTCTCATTAATCGCTGTAATTCCTTCTGACATTTCATTCCTCCTATTGTTAACACTATACTAGCTTACAAAAATCCCTGATTGTCAATTACAATCAGGGATCCTATCCTTACCTTTTTAGAAATAAATTAGAATTTATTTCTATGCCCACGAATTGTAATAAAAACAGGTTTTATCTAACTAATATATTTTCAATGCAATCAATAAGCTCTTCTGTTTCTACCGGTTTAGCTAGAAAAGGATGCCCGCCTATTATTCCTCCTTCATTATTAGTTTCTTCTTTTGTTGCAAGACCAGTTAGAAACACAATTGGGATATCTTTGGTTCTACTATCATTTTTTAACTCAAAAGCCACCTGTGAACCATCAATATCTGGCATTACTATATCAATCAATATCAAATCTGGATTAACTTCTTTGGCAAACTCAATACCTCTCTTCGCATCTGTAGACATCCCTACTTCATAATCGCCTCTTAATTCTAGATTTTTCTTAATAAGCTTGCAAAAGTCCTCTTCATCATCAATAATTAATATTCTCTTCTTCTCCTTCTTCATTTTTTCACCTCTCTCCAGCAATCTTTAAGACAATAATTACTTTAGTCCCTTTACCTAGCTTGCTTTTTACTTCAATCAGGCCCCTGTGCATAATAATTATGTTTCGGCTTAC
>JABMQK010000039.1 GCA_013203265.1 bacterium
CGCAAGCGACGAAGGATCTTACTTCCTCATCCAAGGCATCATCTCGCGTAACTTCTTACCCACTTCTTCAATAGGATGCTCATCCCCTTCTTTGAGTAATTTATCAAAATTTGGCCGACCATCTTCATTCTCTTTAATCCACTCACGCGCAAATTTACCTTTCTGCACTTCCTTTAATATCTTTTTCATTTCTTTACGTGTTTTCTGTGTAATAATCCTTTTACCTCGACTTAAATCTCCGTAACAAGCGGTATTGGAGACACGCCTGCGCATACCTGAAATACCAGTTTCTTGAATCAAATCCGTAATCAACTTTAATTCGTGAAGTACTTCAAAATAGGCTATTTCAGGTTGATAACCTGCCTCTACCAAAGTATCAAATCCTGCTTTTATTAACTCTGTAACTCCTCCACACAATACTGTTTGCTCGCCGAATAAATCTGTCTCTGTCTCCTCTTTAAATGTAGTTTCAATCAAACCCGCTCTTGTCGCTCCAATTCCCTTTGCATAAGCGAGTCCCAGTTGCTTGGCATTACCTGAAGCATCCTGAAATACAGCTAAAAGTGAAGGCACGCCTTTACCCTGTTCATACATTCTTCTTACTAAAGCACCTGGGCCTTTAGGAGCTATCATAAATACATCCACCTTTCTTGGTGGCTTAATCTGTTTAAAGTGTATGTTAAAACCGTGTGAAAATACCAATGCCTTACCTTTTTTCAGGTGCGGCTTTATTGATTCTTTGTACACTTTTGCTTGAACATGATCTTGAGTTAAGATTTGGATAATATCGGCTTTTTGCGCTGCTTCGCTTGCGCTTACAGGAGAAAATCCGTCTTGCTTTGCTTGTTCAAAATTCTGTGTCCCTTCAAGCTCTGAAATAATCACATTAAGTCCCGAATCACGCAGGCATAGCGCCTGGCCTCTACCCTGAATCCCATAACCGATAATTGCAATAGTCTTATCCTTCAAGATCTCTAAATCCGCATCTTTGTCATAATAAATCTTAAGCATCCCTTCCTCCTTAAACTCTTTAACTTATTTCCTCTATATTCTATCTTTTTCTCTATATATCAACCCACAAAATTATGTATTGATAAAAACGATTCTGACTCCTTTTTTTGTCTCTTTCTATTTCAAAAAAGGTCGCTGTTCCCTTTATTTGCCATTATTTACAAAAACAAGTTGTATCATACGAACCATGAGTATAGCTACACGACACAATATTTCCTTGATTTATTGCTAATATGCAAGAATTGGGGCTGCAAGCATCATTACAGCTATCTATGTCTGTAGCTCTAGCCCAAGTTACAACCTTGTGGTTATTATGTTCCATCATCCCAATTACATCTAATGTTGCCTGTGGACTCGCAATGCCTATACCGACGTTACCGTCAATAATTACATAGTCTCCAAAATAACTATCTCCAGAAACTTCTAAGGTATCTTCTATTTTAACTTGGCCATCAACATGTAAGGTATATTGTGGGCTTGCTGTCCCAATACCAAGCCTTTCTGATACAACCAAGTATCCATTGGTTAAGATTGAAGGAGTATATCTATAGGTACTTCCTATAGCCATACCATCTGTTCTTAATTCTTTATAGATGCCGTAGGGAGCGGGATAGTAAGTAGTGAGGGTGATTGTCTCGTCGGCAAAGGAATAGAAAACGCTAAATACATTAAAAATAAAAGCCGTTACGAAAAACAGTGTAATTAATTTTTTCATATTACACTCCCCCTAAGCTAATTTTTTTGGCTTAAATAAATTATTATTTAGGTATGGCTATCTTACCAGTGCGCACAAGCTGTTTTATACCGAATTCTTTTAAGGTAGAAAACAGCTCCTTTATCTTTTCCTGCTCTAAAGCGGCCTCGATGATAATGCTATCCTCATCCTTATGGAGAATTTTAACATTGAATTTATTTATAACTTTTTCTATTTTGTTTTTATTAGATTTATCAACAGAGACCCTTGCCAGAATAAGCTCTCTCTCAAAAAACTCTTTTTTTGTAAGATCAACTACGGTGATTACATCGATTAATTTATGCAGCTGTTTTTTAATCTGCTCTAATATTCTTTCGTCCTCAGCATCTACCACAATAGTCATACGTGAAATTGTCGGATCTTCAGTCTCGCCAACAGCCAAAGAGTCAATATTGAATCCTCGCGCACTAAATAAACCTGCTATACGCGCAAGCACACCAAATCTATTTTCTACCAATACTGATATTGTATGACGCATTAAGCCATGCCTCCAATCATACGATTGATAGCTTCACCCGCCGGCACCATCGGAAAAACATTCTCTTCTGGCTCGACGATAAAATCCAATACAACCGCATTATTTGTCTCTATAGCCTCTTTTATCGCCTTCTCTACCTCATTCTTTTTATGAACACGTATACCTTTTGCGCCATAAGCCTCTGCCAACTTCACAAAATCAGGATTTACTAGTGTAGTCTGAGAATATCTCTTTTTGTAGAAGAGTTCCTGCCACTGTCTAACCATACCTAAATAACCGTTATTTAGAATGGCGATCTTGACAGGTAGTTTATTTGCTACAACAGTCATCAGCTCTTGGCTATTCATCTGAATAGATCCATCACCGGCAATATCAAAAACAATTTTATCAGGACAACCAGCCTGAACTCCCATTGCCGCCGGAAAACCAAAACCCATCGTGCCTAAACCACCGCTGGAAACAAATGTGCGCGGTTTTGTATATGTGTAGTACTGTGCTGCCCACATCTGATTCTGCCCCACTTCAGTACAAATTATCGCCTCGCCTTTTGTGAGTTCGCAGATTTTTTGTACCACGTATTGAGGTTTAATCTTATCTGTATTATTGTCGTAACGCAAAGGACCTTTTTGTTTCCACTCTTTTATTTGAGCAAGCCATTGTGAAGTCTCAGGAGGCTTTTTTATCTCGTCTATTAACTCCTTTAGGATATTCTTTGCATCGCCTACAATCGGAATATGAACTTTAACATTCTTACTGATTGATGAAGGATCAATATCTATATGGATAATTTGGGCGTGTGGCGCAAATGTATCAATTTTACCGGTTACCCTATCATCAAAACGTGCGCCTACCGCGATAATTAAATCCGAATCCATAATCGCATGGTTTGCATATACTGTTCCGTGCATCCCCAGCATACCTAAAGATAATTCATTCCTTTCATCAAATCCGCCCAAACCCAACAAAGTTGTAGTTACAGGCGTATTAATTTTCTCAGCTAATATTTTTAACTCCTCAAAAGCGCCAGAAATAATAACACCACCGCCAGCATAGATAATGGGTTTCTTTGCGCGAGAAATCGTCTTTGCAGCCTTTTTAATCTGGCCGGGATGTCCTTTTATTGTGGGTTTGTAGCTACGGATATCACACGTCTTAGGATAATTAAACTCTATATCCTGTATCTGAACATCCACTGGAATATCGATAACAACCGGACCTGGCCTACCTGTAGATGCGATATGAAAAGCTTCTTTAATAATACAGGCCAAATCCTTAACATCTTTTACTAAATAATTATGTTTTGTTATGGGACGAGTTATACCTGTAACATCTGCTTCTTGGAATGCATCGTTACCAATTAAAAATGTCTTGACCTGCCCGGTAAAAGCAACTATCGGTATAGAATCCATATAGGCATTGGCTATCCCAGTAGTCAAGTTTGTCGCACCAGGACCAGAAGTAGCTATACATACCCCCACTTTTCCAGTCGCCCGTGCATAACCATCTGCGGCATGGATAGCGCCTTGTTCATGTCGAGTCAAGATAAAACGCAAATCCGAATCATAGAGCTTATCAAAAATAGGCAAGACCGACCCGCCAGGATATCCAAAGAGAACTTCTACATTTTCTTTTTTTAACGACTCTAAAAAAATCTCTGATCCAGTCATCTTCTTAATTTGTTGGTTTTTTAGTTTGCTTGTTTGTTAAACCAAACCAACTAACAAACTATCCAACTAATACTGCTCCTTGATCAGCGGACGAAACCATTTTAGCATAACGCGCTAAATAGCCCTTATTGATTTTAGGAGCTATGGGTTTAAAAGATTTCATTCTCTTTTTAAAAGTATTTTTACTGATTGATAACTCTAATTTTCTCTTGGGAATATCAATTAAAATTCTATCCCCATCTTTAATTATGGCTATCGGGCCTCCACTCGCCGCCTCTGGTGAAACATGTCCAATACATGGACCTTTGGTGCCGCCAGAAAATCTTCCGTCGGTAATTAAGGCAACATCTTCAGACATTCCCATACCTACAATAGCAGAAGTAGGAGCTAACATTTCACGCATTCCCGGGCCACCCTTAGGGCCTTCATAACGGATAATAATAACTGTGCCTTTTTTGATCTTATTATCCAATATATCCTTGAGCGCCTCTTCTTCAGAATTGTAACACTTTGCACTGCCTCTAAATTTCATCATCTTTTCTGAAACAGCTGTCTGCTTAACGACTGCACCATTAGGTGCCAGATTTCCAAATAAAATAGCCATGCCTCCCTGCTTATGATAAGCTTTATCCAGAGGGCGTATTACATCTTCATCAAAGATCTCTGCTTCTCTTGCAATATCATTTATCTTTTTGCCGCTAACAGTTAACGTATTTTTTAATTTAGACTTAAGCCTCTTTAAAACGGCAGGAATACCTCCAGCATAATCTAAATCCTCCATAAAATAAGTCCCTGCCGGCTCTAAAGATGTGATATTTGGTGACTTCTTTGAAATTTCATCAAACTTTTTTAACGTTATATTAATCCCTGCCTCATGTGCAATAGCTTTCAAATGCAAAACAGTATTAGAAGACCCACCTAAGGCCATATCTACAACAATCGCATTCTCTAAAGATTCTTTTGTAAGAATCTTCTTGGGCAAAATATTATCTTTAACTAATTCTAAAATTTTCTCTCCGCTTTCCTCTGCGATTCTCTTCTTTTTTGCTGATACAGCTAAAGCAGTTGCACAACCGGGCAGCGATAATCCCATCGTCTCCGTCAGACACGCCATTGTATTTGCAGTATATAAACCCTGACATGAGCCAGCACCAGGACAAGCTTCAATCTCCAAACAGGATAATTCTTTATAAGATATCTCCCCCTTTTTTGCGCGGACCATCGCTTCAAAAGTATCATGCACAAGAGCAAGCTTTCTTTTATTATAACGCCCTGATAACATAGGCCCGGCAGTAACAACAATGGAAGGAATATTTAAACGGGCTATCGCCATCAACATCCCCGGAGTAATTTTATCACAATTTGTTAGACAAACTAGACCATCGAATTGGTGTGCACTTACAACTGACTCAACTGAATCAGCAACTAATTCTCTTAAAGCTAAAGGATAGTGCATGCCGGAATGCCCCATAGCGATCCCATCGCAAATTGATGGAATGCCAAAAAAGAAAGGTACTCCCCCACCTGCACACACACCTCTTTCAATAAAACGCTCTAATTGATGCATATCAACATGGCCAGGTACTATATCAGAAAAAGAGGTTGCCACTCCAATAAATGGTTTCTTCATATCTTTTTTGGATATTCCTGTTGCATACAATAAAGCTCTGTGTGGTACTCTTTCTGGACCTTTTTTAACTTGATCTGAACGCATTTTATCCTCTCTTTATTTTAATCTTTCGTTTAAGCTTTGTTTTACTCTTCTAATCATCGCCTTCGAAGTGCTCAACTTCAGCTGTCAACGGCTTAAATACCTTATCTATTTTTATTGCTTTAATACATTCACCTATCATCTTCTTTGTATCTTTAATATTGAGTTGACCAAAAAGAAAGTCAAATTTTTCTTCTAATTCTTTCCCAATTTTATCACGTATTTCTTGAGAAAGCGACATTAAATCTTTCTTAAATGGGCCTAATGACTTTTTGCGAGTTTTATAGATAAACTGCTCTTCGCTCATGCCATCTTTAAATTCAGATTTTAAATTCTCCTTAATCCAAGCATACATCTTCCTTTTCAAGTCCGAAGGCAAATATTTACTTTCAAAAATCATATTCTGAAATTGCGTAGCTAAGTGTACTTCTGCTGTTTCAATCGCTGGAAATTTATGAAAGGCATCTTCTGGTAAAGTAGAAGCGCCGTGCTGAACCGCTCCAGCCATTCCATATTCTTTACGCGCAACTTCTGACAAATTCTTTAATGTATCAAAATCTAATTTTACTTTTGCTATCGTGCCGTCTGGCAAAACTACGCCTCCGTGGCTTGTGCCTGTTTGAACACTTACTTTACTAATCGGTTTCATTCCTTTGGGAATCGCATCTAAATAACCTTGCATAAAGGCTTTTAGCTCTTCTGGCGTGGAATTCTTTGTCCCCACCTCACCGATTTCTCCGCCTACTGAAACCTCAACTCCTTGCGGCTGTAATGATCTGATATGTTTTGTCATTTCTGCACACATTTGGAAATTTAACCTCTGCTGTTCAATTAAATCCTTTTTGTCTAAATCAACCAATGTTGAAGAATCGATGTCAATATTTAAAAAACCTCCTTGGATAGATTCTTTAATTAGTTTCTTTAATCCTTCGATTTCTTTTTGAGAATTCTCTTTATACTTTTTTGCGTTTATTTGAAAGTGGTCTCCCTGAACAAATACAGGCCCGCTGAAACCTTCTCTTATTGCTGCAGCTAAACACACTGTCGTATACTCTAACGGTTTCTGATCTGTATAACCCATTTCAGAACGCGCAATTTCAAAGATAAATGCACCGGCATTAATTTTCTTAGCCGCTCTAAATATTGCGCTAGCTAAATCATATGTAAGGGTCCTTAAATTTATTGCCGGTACAGTAAAACCAGAAAACTTACTTTTTCCTCTTGCTTCATATAAATCCTGGATTGAAGCAGGATAAATTCCTAAACTTTGCGCCTCGTCCCAAATTTGGTGGGTTATTTTTTCTTTTTTTGCTGCGTCATCACTTATAACTAACTCCTTAACTATCCTATCAAGCTGCTGCCTATCCATCCTACCTCCTTATAAATTAAGTTATTAAGTCAAAATTCTAATAAGACTGATTATGTGCTCTGTCTTAAGAACTTTCTTTGTAATAGCCTCTTCTATTGAAGCTACATTAATATCTTGTCCAACAATACCTACGGCCTTGCCGGATTCGCCTTTTAGTAATAAATCTACTGCGGATGCACCTAAGCATGTAGCCAAAACTCTATCCTTAGCTGTCGGCGAACCACCTCTCTGTATATGACCTAACACAACGACCCTCGTTTCTAAATCTGTATTCTGACTAATCTTTCTCGCCATTTCATCTGCTTTAATAACACCTTCTGCCACAACAACAATCCAACTCGCTTTGCCATGAATATAACCCTCTGTTATTTCCTGGCACATCTGTTGAATATCAAATCTTCTCTCCGGAATAACAACTTGCTCTGCGCCTGCAGCTAAGGCAACATTCAAAGCGATGTAGCCAGAGAGTCTGCCCATTACCTCCACAACAAATATCCTCTCTAAAGATGTAACTGTATCTCTTATTTTGTCTATCGCCCCTAAATCTGTATTTAAAGCTGTGTCTGAACCAATTGTATAATCTGTTACATTTAAATCATTATCAATGGTC
>JABMQK010000002.1 GCA_013203265.1 bacterium
CTTATGTTCGCTTCGCTCCATAAATTGTGTCGTCATTAAAACCTTATTTCAAAATCACTAAATTCACCAGCTGTCTCTGTTGTATTTATCTCCTCGTCAATAATATATCTTTTAAAATAATCTCTTATCTTATTTAAAAAAATATCTACTATCTCTCTATCCGCCTCAGCGATAACCTCAACATCACCATTAGCAAAATTCTTAATCCATCCTGTAATTCCCAAATTTAAGGCTATCCGTTGCACGGTAAAACGAAAACCAACCCCTTGAACCCGACCTTTAAAGATTATATGGGCTTGAATTTTAAGCATAATCAAACTAATCGTCTCACTCCGATATAGGATTCATAAACCACTCAAACAAAAATACTTTACCATAAACCCGAGCGAAGCGAATGGTTTATGGTCGGGGAGATGGGACTTGAACCCATGACCTCAGCGTCCCGAACGCTGCGCTCTAATCCAAACTGAGCCACTCCCCGATTTGCCCTAATTTTTTATATCATGCGAATCGGCATCGAATGCGATAGCATGAGATGCCTTAAAAACCAAAATAAGAAAGATCTCTCACTGCGTTCGAGATGAATTGCCTCTCAAGAAAGAACAATGGCAATTCAGCCACTCCCCGATTATTACTAACGAAATAGTATAACAAAAATAAAGGGGTTAATCAATTACAGATAAAGACGAATAGAAAATTACAAATTGGTAGGATTAGTTGCCCTATACCAGAATAAATTCGCTATAGGGCAACCCTGAACTGAACTCGTTCTAATTCAGGGTTGATTTCAAAGTGTATTTAGCAAGGATATCGAACTCAATATTTACTTTTTTACCTACGCTCTTCTTTCCCAAAATAGTATTATTAAGTGTATGCATAATAAGATACACAGTAAAAGAATCTCTAAAAACACTAACTACAGTTAAACTAATACCGTCTACAGATACCGAACCTTTTGGCTTCAATAAATCCATAAACTTTTGAGGAACACTTATGTTAAAAGAATAATTACTATTAATCACTCCTCTCTTCTTTATCGTGCCTATACAATCGATATGGCCTGTAACAAAATGCCCTGATATCTTATCATTAACTCTTAAGCTTTCTTCTAAATTTACTAAATCCCCTGCCTTAAGTAATCCTAAATTAGTCAATTTTATGGTCTCAAAGAGTAAATCAAAACTTAAAATATCTGACTTTATTTTTATTACTGTCAGACAAGCACCGTTAACGCTAACGCTATCTCCTATCTTTGAAGATGAAGATATAATTTTTGAACGAATCGATAAATTTTGAGTCTTCTGATATCGGGAAAAATGAGTAACTGTGCCTATTTCCTGAATTATTCCTGTAAACATTTTATTCTAATATTCTTTTATTGCGCCTTCTATTAAAAGATCCTCATTGAAACGCTCTACCTTAATCTTTTTTATCGCCTGGGCTTGGCTAATTCTATTGATACCTCTACCCTGGATAGTCGAAACAGACCTTACGCCACCAATTATCTTTGGCGAAATAAAAAATAATACATAATCTACTAAACCTTCATCAAATAACGTTCCTGCTAACTTCCCACCACCTTCAACTAATACATTTGTTATTTCAAGCTGGGCTATTTTTCTAAAAAGGTCTTTTAAATCTAATAGGCCGTTATTTTTCTCTATGCCTAAAATAATAGATCCTTTATCGATCAATCTCTTTATCTTTCTATCATTGTCTATTAAACATTCTTTAGAAGTGGCAATAATCACTGGGAAATATGAAGAATTTTTAAATATACGCATACCTGTCTTAATTTTAAAATTGGTATCAAGAATTATCTTGTAAAATCTCTTTCCTCTTATTCTCTTCTCAGGGTTAAGTAAAGGATTATCTTTTAACACTGTATTTTTGCCTACCATTATCGCATCGAAATTATTACGTATCTTGTGAGCAAATTTACGAGAAGCCAAAGAAGTAATCCATTGGGAATTGCCACTTTTTGTGGCTATCTTGCCGTCTAAACTTTGAGCAATCTTTAAAGTGACATAAGGCATATTTTTTGTAATATATTTTATAAATGGTTGATTCACTTCTTTTATACGATTCTTTAAAATACCCGAAATAGATTTTATACTATGATTTCTTAGAATTTGCATTCCCTTGCCAAGATGCCTTGGATTGGGATCAAGCATGCCTACGATTACCTTCTTAACTCCACTTTTAACGATTAGCTCGGCACAAGGAGGCGTGCGTCCAAAAGTACTACACGGCTCTAAAGTTACATATAAAGAAGCTCCTTTTGCTTTTTTGCCGGCTTTTTTTAAAGCTATCACTTCGGCGTGTTCTAATCCAGCCTTTTTGTGAAAACCCGTAGAAATTACCTTTCTATTTTTTACAATTATGGCGCCCACTAGAGGATTGGGAGAAATTAACCCTTTGGCTTTCAAACTTAACTTTAAAGCCAGGCCCATATATTTCTCTATTTCTTTATTCACTTCGCGCCTCTTTGAGTTTTTCAACTAATTGATAAGGTATACTTACTGAACCTACTGAAACATTGGGTTTAGCTGTTCCGTGACAATCAGAACCACCAGTTACCAAAAGGCCATACTTATCTGCCATTTGCAAATAGTAACGTATCACAACTTCAGAATGCCCAGGATAATATACTTCAAGGCCTCTTAATCCAGCCTTAATAAAACTAGGAATCAATTCATCACAATTCAAAGCATAAGGATGGGCTAAAACAGGTACCCCTTTAGCTTCTTTAATAAGTTTAATTGCTTGTTCAGGAGTTAAAGAAAATTTACAGATGTAGGCAGGTTTTTTATCACCGATATATCGATAAAAAGCTTCGTAGATATTCGATATCTTTCCTTTAGCAAGCATCGCCATGGCTATGTGAAGCCTGCCGACACTCCCCTGTCCGGCAATATCAAAAACATCTTGGGGATCCAAATCAACACCAAGATCTCTTAACTTATCTAAAATTTCATACACTCTTTTTCTGCGTATTAAATCTATTTTCTTAATTTCTTCATTAAGGATAGAGGAATTTGGATCGATAAAATAACCTAGGATATGTATCTCTTTTGAATTGAACTCTGCACTAAGTTCTATGCCGGATATTACCTCTAAAGAATCGGCGGCTATTTCTCTAACTGGCTCAATCCCAGATATATTATCATGATCTGTAACAGAAATACAAAAAAGGCCTTTCTTTTTTGCTTGCTTTACTAACTGTTCGGGAGAAAATGTGCCGTCAGAAAAATAGGTATGAAGGTGTAAATCGGCAAGTTTCATCTAGGGTTTCTTTATGTCTGTTTTATTTATCTTGTCGAGGATACCATTTACGAATTTACCAGAATCAATACCGCCGTATTTCTTTGCTAACTCTACCGCTTCATTAATGGTTACCTTAGAAGGTATATCATCTAAAAACATAAACTCAAAACAGGCTAATCTTAGAATATTGCGATCGATTATAGCCATACGTTTAAGTTCCCAATTGGTGGCAAATTTAGCTATTTTTTTATCTAGGGATTCTAAATTGTTTGTTGTTCCTAAAACAATTTTTTTAGAAAATTCCTTTATATCTTCATCCTTGCCATCGCTGTAACTAAAAAAGTCTTCGATTACTTTTTCAGCATCGTGATGCGCAATATCAATCTGATAAAGAATCTTTAAAGCAATTTCTCGAGCCTGTGTTCTCTTTCTCATTTTTTTAACTCATTTACCTCCACCCCAAAATTCTTTGGTGTGGAGGTAAGTTCGTCCGCCACAGTTTTTTGGCGGACGAACTTATTTAACCTGGCCTAATAAATTTACCATTTCTATCGCAGAAAGGGCAGCATCTCTACCTTTATTGCCTTCCTTTGCGCCTGCTCTTTCAATCGCCTGCTCTATTGTATCTGCGGTTATTATTCCAAAGATTGTAGGTATACCCGTTGTAAGAGAAATCTGAGAAATACCTTTGGTAACTTCAGAAGCTATATAGTCAAAATGAGGCGTAGCTCCCCGAACAACCGTTCCCAGACAAATGACAGAATCAAAGCTTTTAGACTTAGCTAAACGCATAGCCACAGCAGGTATCTCAAATGAACCAGGAACCCAAGAAACCACCACTTCATTTTCTTTTACGCCGTGTCGTTTCAATGTGTCAATGCATCCCGATAAGAGATCCTTCGTTATAAAATCATTAAAACGAGAAGCCACAATGGCATATTTTTTGCCTTTGCTAATTAACTGACCTTCAATTATTCTAACCATAACCTCCTCCTTTCATTAATAAATATATTACTTACAAAATCCACTGAAGCTCGCCACACTAATTAGCGAATTCGCCTATTCTTTTTAGCGAATTTTCGGCGGATAATTTCTTCTATAAATAATGTCCGAGCTTTGATTTTTTTGTCTCAAGATACTTTTTATTTATTTTGTTTGCAGGTATCATTAAAGAAACCCGCTCAGAGATATGCAAACCATAACCTTCCAAGCCAACTACTTTCTTAGGATTGTTTGTCAGCAATCGAATTCTTTCAATCCCTAAATCCACTAAAATCTGGGCACCGATCCCGTAATCCCTTAAATCAGCCTCAAATCCCAAGGCCTCATTTGCCTCTACCGTATCGAGGCCTTTGTCCTGTAAATTATAAGCTCGAATCTTATTTACGAGGCCAATCCCTCTACCTTCCTGACTCATGTATAAAATAATACCTCTGCCTTCCTTACTAATCAATTGTAAAGCCTTCTTTAATTGTGCGCCACAATCACATTTTAAAGAACCGAAGACATCTCCGGTTAGACATTCTGAATGTACCCTAACCATAATCGGACTTTTGTCCTGGCCTTCTTTGATTTTTTCTCCGCCTAAAACCAAAGCAATATGATTTAACTTATCAATTGCAGACTCATAAACCAACATCTCAAACTTGCCAAATTCTGTAGGTAAAAAAGTTTTAGCGATACATTTAACCAGAATCTCTTTCTTTCGGCGAAACTCTATAAGATTTTCTGTAGTGCAAATTTTCAAGTTGTGCTTTCTTGAAAATTCTAACAATTGTGGTAATCTCGCCATAGAGCCATCTTCATTCATAATTTCGCAGATAACTCCTGCCGCATAAAGACCAGATAATTTCATTAAATCAACAGCTGCCTCAGTATGTCCTGCCCTGACCAAAACTCCCCCCTTACTTGACTTTAAAGGAAATATATGTCCTGGTCGGACTAAATCTTCAGGTTTTGTCTGCGGATTAATTAACACCTCTACTGTTCTTGCGCGATCAAAAGCAGAAATGCCAGTCGTAATTCCAGTTCTTGCATCAACTGAAATCATCCAAGCTGTGGAATAGGGGTCGCGGGTATTAATATTTTCCTGATAATAAGGAGAAACCATTGGGAATAAACTAAGCTCTTTTAATCTCTCTTCTTCCATAGGCACACAGATAAGCCCCCGGGCATATTTAGCCATAAAGTTAATATGTTCTGCTGTAGCAAATGCCGCTGGTATAATTAAATCACCTTCATTCTCGCGATCTGCATCATCAATAACAACAACCATCTTGCCAATTTTTAAATCATTAATAATCTCTGTAATCGTATTAAACTTCATTTTTCTCCTCAAATGAGACCACAACTTATGGAATGAAATCCAGATAGGCACTCACTTCGTACTTCGACTTCGC
>JABMQK010000040.1 GCA_013203265.1 bacterium
AAATGGTTAAAATTAAACGAGCTTTGATTAGCGTCTCAGACAAAAGTGGCATTGTTGAGTTAGCAAGGGAATTATCCCATTTTGGTGTTGAAATTATTTCTACAGGCGGAACAGCTAAATTATTAAAGAATTCCGGAATAGAAGTTAAGGAAATTTCACAGCATACTAATTTTCCAGAGATGCTCGACGGAAGAGTAAAGACTTTACATCCGAAAATTCATGGCGGGCTACTTGCCTTGAGAGATAACCCTGCGCATATGAAACAGATAGAAGAGCACAATATCGGGCCAATTGATATGGTAGTAGTTAACTTGTATCCATTTGAAGCTACAATAAAGAAAGAAGGCGTAACTTTGGAAGAGGCCATAGAAAACATAGATATCGGTGGGCCATCTATGCTGCGTTCTGCGGCGAAAAACTATCGTTCGGTTGCCGTAGTGTCAGCTGTGAGATACTATACGAGAATCATAGAGGATTTAAGACGAAATAAAGGATCTATTTCAGATGAGATTCTAGGAGAGTTAGGTATAAAGGTTTTTGAGTTAACCTCTTATTATGATTCTAAGATCTATGAATATTTGTCAAAGCAATTGACTAAAGTCAAGGCAGAAGAAGTATTTTCTAAAGAGATTAATTTAAAATTCAATAAGATTCAGGATTTACGCTATGGTGAAAATCCGCATCAAAAAGCAGCTCTTTACAAAGACCCTCAGATAAAAGGAGATTCATTAGTAAAAGCAGATAAAATAAGCGGGAAAGATTTATCTTTTAATAATTTTCTAGATTTAAATGCGGCCTGGGATATTGTGCGTGAATTTGATGAGCCAGCAGCTGTTGTCATAAAACATCTGAATCCTACAGGCGTAGCCATTGCAAAAGATATAAGCACAGCTTATTTGCGTGCTTGGTCTGCGGATAAATTATCTGCGTTTGGTGGAATTGTCGGCTTAAATAGAAAAGTCGATTTAGCTACAGCGAAGAAGATTAACTCAAGCGGATTCTTAGAATGTGTTGTTGCGCCAGATTATGATAAGGACGCGCTTCAGTTACTTATGCAGAAAAAGAATTTTAGAATCTTAAGACTAAAAATAGAAAATCCAGATGAGAGCGTTGATATTAAAAGTATCGATGGCGGAATAGTAATACAAGAAAAAGATTTATTCGATTTAGACAAGAACAGGCTAAAGGTAGCTACAAAGAGGAAGCCGACAAAGAGAGAGTGGCAAGATTTATTATTTGGTTGGAAGGTTGTAAAGCACGTGAAGTCCAATGCAATTGTTTTTGTTAAAAATAGGCAGACTATCGGTGTGGGTATGGGGCAGGTAAATCGAGTAGATAGTGTTATGTTATGTGCAAAAAGATCAGGAAGTAAATCTAAAGGTAGTATTCTTGCCTCGGATGCTTTCTTTCCTAAAGAAGACAATATAAAGCTTGCAGCAAAGGCTAAAGTAAAAGCGATTATCCAGCCCGGCGGTTCAATCGCTGATGAAAAGGTGATTAAAGAAGCAGATAAATATGGCATCGCTATGGTATTTACGGGCTGCCGCCACTTTAAGCATTAAGAATTCGACTATCTTACCTCTTTCGATGTTAACTGTTTATCTCTCCGATGACTTATCATAAAGTCATACAATACCTAAATACTTTTACTAATTATGAAAAGTTATCTGAATATTCCTACAAGAAATCTTTTCAATTAGGGCCATTTCAGAAATTCCTTAAGTTTATCAATAATCCACATTCAGGGCTTAATGTTATTCACGTTGCCGGTTCAAAGGGCAAGGGCTCGGTATGCGCATTCATCGCTAATATATTAAAAGAAGCTGGTTTTAAAGTTGGCCTTTATACCTCTCCGCATTTAAATGATTTTAGAGAGAGAATTAGAATTTTACATAAGACCAAAGGCCACAGGCTAAAGACTAAAGAATTTGAAGGGATGATTTCAAAACAGGAGATTTGCGATTTAGTTTTTAAATTAAAACCATCCATTGATAAATTCAACAATAATTCAAAACATGATGCTTTAACTTGTTTTGAAGTCTATACTGCTTTAGCGTTCCAGTATTTTAAAAACAAAAAAGTTGATTTTGTTATTTTAGAGACTGGACTAGGCGGGAGATTTGATGCCACCAATGCTTGCAGGTCGTTATTATCAATAATTACCCCTATTAGTTATGAGCATACTATGGTATTGGGAAATAGGTTAAGGGATATTGCTTATGAAAAAGCCTCAATTATAAAAAAAGAAAACAAAAGCACAAAAGATAATAAGATTTTAGCTATAACATCAAAGCAAGATAGATACGTAATGGATGTTATAGAAAAGATTGCCGAGAACAATAATGCAATTTTGTTTAAAGAAGGCAAGGATTTTAAATTTTCTATCAGAGAAGATTATTCATTCGATTATGTCGGCTTGAGTTCCAAAGTCGATAATTTAAGGTTAAATTTATTAGGTAGGCATCAAGTTGCCAATGCTAGTTTAGCTATTGCCAGTGTTGAGAGTTTGAGATATCATAGTATCAACATAGATAAAAGTGCGATAAGGGATGGATTAAATAATTGTTTTTGGCCAGCCAGATTTGAAAGTATCTCTAAGAATCCATTGGTTATTCTCGACGGAGCACAAAATAGCGCCTCAGTTAAAGCTTTGTATAAAACATTAGAGGAGAATTTCCCCAATAAAAAAATTTGGATAATCTTTTCTTTATTTAAAGATAAAGAATTGAAAGATACTTGCCGGCAGATAGAGAAAATCAGTGATAGAATTATTTTAACAAAAGTTAATAACCCACGTGCGAGCGAACCAGAAGATTTATTGAAATATTTTAAAGGCAATTCAATCTTTTTAACTAATTCTTCAGAAGAAGCACTAGAATTAGCTAAGACAAAAGCAAGCAGGAAAGATTTGATTTTAATAACAGGTTCATTATATCTTTGTGGCGAAGTTAGATTGGAGAATAAATGAATATAGATATTTTAAAATTGATTGTTGTTTTGATAGTATTTCTTTATTTGAATCTCAAAGTTAAGCCATGTATTAGTCGCCCGAATTTTTGGATAATGAACATAGGTTTATTATTGCTTTTGTTAGCTTCTATCTTGGATTTTACTGATGGTTTCAAGTGTTTAAATCATATCCCAATTCTAGGCAAAAAAGCACCATTGCACGATGTTTTAGAAGACCAGTTTTTTGATACACCAGGCCTTGTCTTATTTGCATTGGGAGCGTTTAGAGAAATTTTAAAGAGTAAGAAAGTAAGAAGATAATCGATGCCCCGAGAGAAAATCACAAGAAGAAAAAAGAATATATCAAGGTTATTAAGGGAAAGAAAACAAATACAAAGGGATAGGTTAAAGAGCTCGAGGAAGAAATGGTAGATGATACCATAGCAGCAATTTCAACGCCTATCGGAGAAGGTGCGATTGGCACTGTGCGCATGAGCGGCAAGGACGCCTTGGGAATTTCAAATAAGATTTTTAAAGGCAAAGATGGAATTTTACCTTCAAGATTTAAGTCGCATACGGTTAGATATGGTTGGATTATTGATAGGTTAAAGACTAAAACAAAAAGCCCTAAGAGTAAAGTAATTGATGAGGTGCTGTTGACGGTTATGCGCGCGCCTAAAACCTATACACGGGAAGATATTGTTGAGATTAGCTGCCACGGCGGAGCTGTGGCTTTGCGAAGGATTTTAGAGCTTGTTGTAAAATATGGCGCAAGGCTTGCAGAACCTGGTGAGTTTACAAAGAGAGCTTTTTTAAATGGCCGTATTGATTTGTCTAAGGCAGAAGCGGTTTTAGATGTAATTCGTGCAAAAACCGATACAGCTTTAAAATTAGGGATAGAACAGTTATCAGGCGGGCTCTCTGATAGGATAATAAATATACGCAAAGAGCTTATAGATATTCTTGCCCATATTGAAGCAGATATTGATTTTCCTAGCGAAGACCTTGCAATTTCTTCAAATAAAACTTTAAGAAATAAGTTGGATACTATTATTAAACAGCTCGAAGTTATTATTAGAGATTCTAAAAAGGTAAATTTCTTTAAAGAAGGTATAAAAGTTACTATTTGTGGCCGGCCAAATGTAGGGAAATCTTCTTTGTTGAATGCGCTTTTAAAGAAAGAAAGAGCGATTGTCACTCC
>JABMQK010000041.1 GCA_013203265.1 bacterium
AAATTATAAAAATAAATATTGCAGGAATGAACGACGGCTTCCCTTAAATTCTCTCTGCCATGCCTTGAAGAACATCTATAATTTCTATTGCCAATTTTCATACTTCCTTCACAAACAAATTCTTTATAATTTAATGAAGGCCTTTTCTCTAATGCAGCTATGGCTGTAACTAATTTAAACACTGACCCTGGGGGAAATTGACCAGATATAGCTCTATTAAATAACGGAGAACCTTTATCTTGTAATAAGTTCCTTATAGAATCATCTTTTCTTTTTATAAAATCATTGGGATCGTAGTCTGGATAGCTACTTAATGAAATTATTTCTCCGGAGTAAGCATCCATAATCACTACGGCGCCCTTATTGCCTTTCATAAATTTATCTACTATCTTTTGAATACGAATGTCTATAGTAACTTGTATATCTTGTCCCGCCTTTGATGGTTTGTATCCTACTGTTCTAACCCTCTGTCCTCGATTATCAACTTCAATTTGTTCTCCACCCTTTTCTCCCCTTAAAAATAAATCATAACGCTCTTCGACACCACTATAACCGACTAAATCACTTAACTTATACCCATACGGCTTTAATTTAGTAATGCGCGAAATATCAATCTGGCCTAAATATCCCAATAGATGCGAAGCTGTTCTTTCAAAAGGATAAAATCTTTGAGGTTGAATATCAATTATAACCCCTTGCAATTGCAACTTATTTTCCTCTAATACTATAATCCTATCCTTATCTAGTTTCTTGCATATCTTTACTGGAGTAAAAGGATTAAGATATTCTTTTTTATAATTCTCTTTTATTTCTTTAACGGGAACCCTTAGGAGTTTTGAGAGTTTCTTAAAAAGGCGGATTTTGTGTTTGACTTCTTGAGGTATTATACATACATCAAAGGAAGGTATTGTATCTGCAATGACCGTTCCGTTTCTATCAAAGATTCTTCCTCGAGCAGCTTCAAGTGAAACGACGCGGATGATATTTTTTTTGCTCAAATTATAATAGTAATCGCCCTTAATAACCTGAGTATAAAAGAGACCTAAAATTAAAATTATAAAAAGAGCTCTAAATGCTATGACAACTTGTTTATAACGCATCGCTTTATGACTTTAAAGAAAATAGAAAATATTAAAAGTCCGTACAACATCTCTAAAAGTAATCTTCGCCAGAGTAGTTCAACTAATGACAAATGTTGACCGAAAAATATGCTTTGAATTAAGATGTAAATTATACCTTGACCCACGGTAGCAAATATAAATAACGGAATAATAAAAACCCAATTATAACGCAAAAATCTCTTAGAGATATAACTTAAAGTAATACCTAAACACATAAATATAAACATATGGGTTCCTAAAGGAGTAAGGCTAAAAATATCCTTTAGAAAACCACAAAAGAGACAAAACAATATCACTCTTATTTTATCAAAATTAAAATAAAAACTAAAAATAGTAACGAGGAATAGAATTAAGTTTGGCTTAATTGAAAAAAGGCTCAAATGACTAAAAAAAGCCACTTCTAACAATACGAATATTAAAGCAGAGATATAAAATAACATATAAATTAAAAATTAAAATTAATAATTTACTATCACTAAAACCTCTTCCAAAGAGGAAAGTTTAACTTTCGGCTTAACTATTGCAAAAAGGGTCAGTCCTGAATGCTCCTTCGATATCTCAACAACCTTCCCTGCAGTAATGCCAGCGGGAAAACGAGAATTTTTACCAGAGCTAATTACTTCATCGCCTACTTGTATATCGTCATCTAAATCTAAATATTTAAGCTTGCACATACCCTCTAAAGAACCCGAAATTACTCCTGTAACATTAGAGCGTTTTACTTTTGCCGCCATAGAAAAATCAAGGTCATTAACTAATATTATCCTACTAGACGAATTACCGACTTCTACTACTATCCCAACTATACCTTCCGGTGAAATAACGGGGTTACCGATCTTGATTCTCTGATTCTTGCCCTTATCGACAACTAAACTTCGCCTTAGATTAGAGGCATCAAAAGAAATTACCCTAGCAGCAACTAAAGAAAATTTAGATTCCTCTTTAAAAGACAAAGACTTCTTCAATCTCTCATTTTCTGATTCTGCTTCTTCAAGCTGCATTAAACGAACTTTAAGTTTTTGATTC
The DNA here is from genome assembly GCA_013203265.1 of bacterium. Classification (GTDB taxonomy): domain Bacteria; phylum Omnitrophota; class Gorgyraeia; order Velamenicoccales; family JABMQK01; genus JABMQK01. The sequence continues at coordinate 2,148 of JABMQK010000041.1, forward strand.
TCCTCTTTCAAGATAGAAACCTCACTCAGGCTCCTATTGCATTTAATAAGAGCTTCTGCAGGTAAAAAACTTAGGCTAACTAACTTTAAAGGAAATCTTGATAAATTAAGTGCTATTTTTTTGGAAAAAGTTACAACTGGGTAAGACTTTATTAGAAGAGAAACAACTAATAGGGAAATAAAAAAAAGAAATATTGTTTTTTTCTTCTTTTCCACATCTTAAAAATATTTGGAATTAAAATTCCACTTTGGTTGAAACGGTTATATCCCTTAGAACTCGACTTTCTAATTCCAAAATTTTTCCTGTGCCCAAAACTACTGCTGTGGTGGGATCCTCAGCAATATGTACAGGCAGGCCGGTAGCATCACTAATTAATGTATCTAAGCCACGCAATAACGAACCGCCTCCCGCCAAGACTATGCCTCTTTCAATTAAATCCGCAGCCAATTCTGGAGGGATACGTTCAAGTGTAATCTTCGTTAAATCAACGATGGATCTAACAGGTTCCTCAAGCGCCTCTCTTATTTCCTCAGATGTAACAGTAATCATCTTGGGTAAACCTGCGACTAAATCTCTACCTCTTACTTCCAAAGTCAATTCTTCTCCTAAAGAACAAGCAGAACCGATTTTTATCTTGATATCTTCTGAGGTCCGCTCACCAACCAACAAATTATAATTTTTCTTAAGATACTCTACAATCGCCGAATCCATCTCGTCCCCGCCAATCCTACTAGAACGAGAGAATACTATTCCTGATAAAGATATAACTGCTATTTCTGTCGTACCTCCCCCTACATCAATAATCATATTACCGGCTGGATCTTGAATAGGTAAACCAACGCCTATGGCAGCGGCTAACGGTTCAGGAACCAAATAAACTTCTCTTGCTCCGGCTCGCATTGCGGAATCCTGAACAGCTCTTCTTTCTACCTCTGTAATTCCTGAAGGAATAGCGATGACCATCCGAGGACTAACCCAAACTCTGCGCTTATGGACCTTTTTTATAAAATATCTTAACATCGATTCCGTAATATCAAAATCCGCAATTACCCCATCTTTCATAGGACGAATAGCGACTATGTTCCCAGGCGTTCGGCCGAGCATCTTCTTTGCATCCTCGCCAACAGCCAACACTCGATTCACCATCCCGCCCTTCTTTATCGCTACAACTGACGGCTCACATAAAACTACCCCTTCACCTTTAAGAAATACAAGTGTAGTGGCTGTTCCCAAATCTATTCCCATATCATTTGAGAACAGACTACCAAAATAGTCCATAAAGTCGCTGAATTTATCCTTTAGGTTATTTAAATTGACCTTCATAGTAAGAAGATAATAACAGACCCTCTTAAATATGTCAAATAAAATTTATCACAATTGCGTAAGGCAATTAACCACATATAGTTTTCACCCTGTTTAAAAAATTTCATGAATTAACTGATTAATTTGACAAATATTTCAAATTTAAAATTACACCTTAAGCGAATTTAGAGAAAATAATACCTAGTTCATAAAGAATTATCAAAGGCAGAGCCATTAAAACTTGAGTAATAACATCAGGAGGGGTAAGAATTGATGCTACAATAAATATGATAACTATTGCCTCTCTTCTTCTTTTCGATAGAAATTTAGAGTCAACTATGCCTATCTTGGTAAGAAATAGAATTACCAAAGGTAACTGAAAAACCAAACCAAACACCAAAGTCAAAAGCCCCAAAAAAGAAATGTACTTACTTATTGTAATCATAGGAGTCATAAAATCTGAGGAAAAACTAAGCAGAAATCGCATCCCTATGGGGACAATGATAAAATAGCCGAATGCACAACCAACAAGAAAGAAAACAAAAGACAGCGGCCCAAATATTAACACATATTTTTTCTCATCACTCTTTAATCCCGCAGCGATAAACCGCCAAAGTTGATAAAGGACAAAGGGTGACGACAAGAATAAACCACCAATAAACGCTATTTGAATATTAGTAACAAAAGCTTCCTGGGGGGCTATGAAAACGAGCTTTCCTACTGGCTTTGCCAAAATAGGCAGAAATTCACCAACGAAATTATAAACAAAAACAGAGCAGGTAATTATAAAAATAATTGATTTTATAATCCTGCTTCTGAGTTCTTCTATGTGATCGACTAAAGTAATCTTCTTATCTGTCATCCTTCGGGGATACTAACTCTAAGATTATCAATACCAAAAACCTATTTATTTTTATTCTTAGGCTCTTCTTCGTCATCTTCTTTTATTTCCTTAAGCCCTTTCTTGAATTCTTTGATTGATTTGCCTATCGACCTTGCTATCTCAGGAAGCCTGGCAGCGCCGAATAAAAGCAAAACAATCAACAAAATTATAACGAGTTCTCCCATCCCAAATTTAAACATCTCTTTTCACCTCCAATGAGTCCCAAACTTACGTCGTTCTTTGAACTCCGTAAGTTTGTTGGACGAATTGGACCCCCCACCACTTTTCCTTTTAGCTGCAGCCAAACACAAAAGTGGTGGGGGGTCATTCATTTGAATAAAAATACTTAAAATCTTTTTCGTTCCGCCAAAAGAATAATATGCTTTAACTCTTCCTCATTTGCCGCCTGAAACCATTTATCATAAAATTTATTATCTTGGGTAACCTGTGCAATCGCAGATAAAACTTTTAAATGTAAATTGCGCTTATCAGAAGAACCGACGATAATAAATATCGCATGCACAACTTGGTCTTTAGGAAAAATAACTCCTGCCTTTATTCTAGCTAAAAGAATCTCAAAAACATCTTTACTATCAACAACAACATGGGGAATAGCTAAACCCTTGCTTATCACCGTATTGGATTCTTTTTCTCTTTCTATGAATTTCTTGAATAAATATCGAGGATCCATATTTAGCTTCTTGCCTAAAACATCAGAAACTTTTCTAAAAAAATCTTCCATCTTAAGAGCGCCTTCAATATCTAAAACTTCAGCTGACTCAATAAGCCTATGAAATTTATCCTTAGTTATCTCGTCTCTTTCTAACACAATATCCTTCAACTCTACGAGAATATTATCAGAAGTTAATTCTTTATCCTTTGCCACTAAGTTTTCAAGGAGATAAATTAAAGCTGAATCTCTACTAACCTTACTCTCAACATATCTCTTGTACCATATAAAACCCAATAGAATAAAGAATCCTGTCAAAGACATTATGAACGTTCCCATCTCTATTAGAAGAAATATTCCTCCGACTATTCCTAAAACTTGTATGTAAGGATAAAAAGGAGAAAGAAATTTTGGACGATAACTTAAAAGCTTGCTCTCCCTGAATAAAATCAAAGTCGCATTAGCAGAAATAAAAAGCAAAATCAAGATGCTGGAAGCGACTTTAACTAAAATATCAAGCTTCAAAAGTAAAATTGCAGAAATCATAAAAAGCCCAGTAAATAGAATCGACACATACGGTGTCTTGAATCTAGAGCTTACTTTTTCAAATAAGGGTGGAAAAAGTTTATCTCTGCTCATCCCTAATGGATACCTGGAGGCGGTCATAATCGCCGAATTCGCTGTTGAAATAAAGGCTAAAAATGCAGCAACGCTTATTAGAATCTTAAAGAAATTACCGCCAAAAATTACAGCTGCATCTGAAATTGGCGTAAGCGTTGTTTCTAAATTCCCTGGATTCATAACTCCGATTGTGACAAAGATAACTAAACCATATACAATAGATATGACTAAGAGTGAAAGCATTAGAGCCAGAGGAATATTTCTGCCGGGATTTTTCACTTCTTCCGCGAGAGCGGCCACTTTAGTCAACCCTCCGAAAGAAATAAAAACAAAACTTGCTGTAGCAACTGTGGCGATAGGCCCCTTCGAAAAGAATGGGGAAAAATTCTTAACATTAATTGAACTAATCCCAAAAATAATATAACCCAGAAGGATGCCCAGCAGGGCTAACACTATCAATACCTGAAATCTACCCGCTTCTTTTACTCCGAGCAAATTTAAAACAACAAAAAAAAGACAGAGCCAGAACGCGATAATGTTTAAAGGAATATTGGTAACAAGAGTCAAATATGTCCCCATTCCGAGGAGCGCAAACGCCCCCTTCAAACTTAAAGAAAACCAAGCGCTAAGCCCGGCGATAGTTCCCAATAGAGGGCCAAATCCCCTCATAATGTAGAAATAATCGCCGCCTGCTTTAGGCATCGCAGTTGTCAACTCAGCTTTGCTCAAAACAGTAGGAACACATAATAAACCTGCCAAGATATAAGATAAAATTACGGAAGGGCCAGCCTTAGAAAAAGCTAAGCCGGGAAGGATAAATAAGCCAGAGCTAATCATAGCCCCACTAGCTATACAGAATAAATCCAAAAGATTAAGCGACTTCTTCAGTTTCATAACGTCATTAATATTCTTTCTGTGAAGCTCCACGGCTTAACAGCCGTGGCTTCTTCTTTTACAGGGTTCCGCCGTGGAGCGAAACCCTGAACTGAAAGCCATTCATCCACGCCTTTACAGGCGTGGCTTTCTGGTTCACGGGTAACACCCAAATCAAAAATATTATACTCTCAAAATATGCAAAAATCTACGAAAAATAAAGAGGAGACAAAATAACTTTTGTCTCCTCTTTAATAATCAATAATACTAATGAACTTGTATATTCTTAACTATTATCTGCCACGTCTTGCTTTGGCTCTTGCTGCTCCTGCGCCTGTACCTCTGTCTTCGTGAGCTTCATTTTTTCTGCGATTCTTCTTTCGTACGTCACGGCTATCTTTTGCACGGCCGCGCAGATTCTCTTTATCCTTAATATGATCTGCTCTGTTTGCTGGGCCTTTTTTATCCTGATACTTTTCGTGAGCCCTATCTACCTTATGCTGTGCCTTTTCTGTATCCATATCACGAATATCCTTGGCGTGTTCAGACTTAGAGCCTCCTTGACCATATCCTAGATCCTTTAAATGACCCACCGAAACACCTTCTTTACCTAACATCTCAACGATTTGCTCCTTTGTGTAACCTTCATCCTTAAGATCCTTAATATGATCTCTGACCGAAGCATCATCGAGTTTGTCGTGAGCAACATCTGTTAACTTATCATAAATTTTCTCGCCATATCCTTTGTCGTATACACTCTTTATCGCCTGTCTCTTCTCTTGAGGCATATTAACGAAATTATTGTAGATTTTATCATATTGCCTCTGTGTAATAGAATCACTTTTAAGCATACTTTCTGCGCGTTGACCCAAAGTATCACCAGATCCAGTCAACAACTCGTTCATTACGCTCTCATCAACACCTGAATCAATTAACTCCTGAGCCGCATCCCCAGCTTCATCAGCCTTTACAATACTAGGAAAGACTAATACTGCTACACACAATACTACACCTACCAAAACTACCTTTCTTAGTGTTCTCATTTCCTTCCTCCTTTCAATTTCTGCCACTTTGTCCTCTCTATCTATTTAAACACACAAACTTCAAAAAAGTTTCGCTAAATTTTTATCTTCGCCTTCTCCTTGCGCCCATATTCTCCCTTGATAGACCCATAGATCTATCCTTAGATATCCTCTCTTTCAATCTTCCCCTTTCTTCATTAGATAAATTCTGCCACTTCTCCCTCTTTTTTAATAACTCCTTACGTTTCTCAGGAGACATCTTCTTAAATTTCTCGTGTCTTGATAACATCAACTTCTTCTCTCTATCCGATAGTCCTTCCCACCTTTTGTATTTCTTCAATAGTTCTCTGCGCTCTTCAGGAGAAAGATTTTTGAGTCTGCTTAAATTATCCCTCACCTCATCTTTTTGTTCAGGATTTAATCTCTTAAACTTTAGTAATTTCTCTTTTATTCTATGCCTCTCTTCTTGCGGTAGATCTCTAAACTTCCTGTACTTCTCCTTTTGGGCGTGCCTTTCTTCAGGGGATAGTCTACAAAACCTCTCCAGGAACTCCTTATCAAACGGCCTCTGTGCATCCTCAACTGTAATCTCTTCGTCTTGATCTTGAGCTCTAGCATAATTGACCTTGAATCCAAAAACAATACAAGACCCTAACAAGGCTACAACCAACAAATTACTAATTTTTACTCTCTTATTCATTCTTACCACCTACCTCTAAGCTGTTCCTAAATCAATCCTGCCCAGACTCTCAATAAACTCCATATTCTCCAAGAAATCAATATCGCTAATAACATTTAGATTCTCAAGCAGATCAATATTCTCAACTAAAACTACCTCTTCCTCGCTAATCTTTGAAGCTAATAACTCGATACTTCTCTGTTGAAGATAATTTGGCAACACCACACTTATCGCAATCATAACCGCAACTGCGGTCGCTAAGGCAAGTCGATGACGCAGCAATAACCCCAAAATACCTAAATCCGGAGATCTTTCAGATTCAACCTGCTCTCTTGCCAGACGTGTCCAGAACCTCGACTTAAATGCCGGCTCTGGTTCGATATCTTCTAAACTACCAGCTAGTTGCCAGAACTTTTCGTAAAGTTCCTTTTCTTTAACGCACCCTCTGCATAATTTAAGATGTCCAGAAACCAAA
>JABMQK010000042.1 GCA_013203265.1 bacterium
TGATTAAGTCTGATAAGAAACATACATATCTTGCCCCAGATATAGCCTACCACCAGGATAAATTCAAGAGAGGCTTTGATTGGTTGATAAACATATGGGGCCCTGATCACCACGGTTACATTTCCAGGATAAAGGCGGTTATCCAGGCATTAGGCCACGATAGAGAATCGCTATCTGTGATTATCGTGCAGTTAGCGACTATCTATAGAAACGGCAAGGCCGTCTCTATGTCTACACGTAAGGGTCAGTACATTACTTTAAGAGAGGTCATTAATGAGGTAGGATTGGATGCCGTAAGATATTTTCTTTTGATGCGGCGTACAGATAGCCATCTTGACTTTGATTTAGAATTGGCCAAAAAACAGACTTCCGAGAATCCGGTTTATTATGTTCAGTATGCACACGCACGAATATGCAGTATTTTAGATAAAGCAAAAGATATTAAATTTAATTTAGCAGAATTAAATCTGAGTTTGTTAAAAGAAGAGGAAGAGGCAGAGCTTTTACGCTTAATCTTTCAATTTTCTTATGTAATAGAAGTATGTTTGAGACAGCTTGATCCTTTCCCAATTACTGCATATTTACAGAATTTAGCCGCTGCCTTTCATCGTTTTTACGATCGGCATAAGGTATTGGGAGAAGATAAAAATTTAGCTTCTTCCCGTATCGCCCTGATTAAGTCTGTGCAGATCGTATTTGCCAAGGGCTTGGATCTATTAGGAGTAGCTAAGCCGCAACAAATGTGAGATATTAATAAGCACGAATTCTACCGAATTATCACGAATATCATGCAAAAAAAATGGATAGTAAGAGAGTCTAACGTAGAGATTGTCGAAGGCCTTACCAAGACTCTAGGGATAGATAAGATCTTAGTTCAGATTTTAGCCAATAGGGGCATAAAGACCGAGTCGCAAGCCAGGCGTTTTCTTAGATCCGGATTAGAAGATCTACGCTCTCCTTTTGCCCTAAAGGATATGGATAAGGCGGTAGATCGGATAAAGAGAGCAATTTCAAATAGAGAAAAGATATTAATCTTCTCCGATTATGACGTGGACGGCATAACTTCCTGTGCAATATTAGAGGAGGAGCTAAAGAGGCTTGATGCAGATGTAGGCCACTACATACCGCACCGTGTTAAAGAAGGATACGGCCTGAATCTTGGCGCAGTTAAACTGGCCCATAAACAAAATATAACGTTATTCATTGCGCTCGATTGTGGTATTAAGAGTTTTAAGGAGATAGAGTCACTAAATAAACATAAAATAGATGTAGTTGTAGTAGATCACCACCAGCCAGAAAAAGGAAGATTACCTTCGGCCTACGCCATTATAGATCCTAAAAGAGAAGATTGCTCTTATGAGTTTAAGGGTTTAGCGGCGGTAGGTTTAGTCTACAAATTAATTTGTGCTTTAGAAGAAAGTAATAGAGAAAAATATTTAGACCTTGTCTGCCTAGGCACTATAGCCGATGTTATGCCGTTGGTCGACGAGAACCGCATAATCGTAAAGAGAGGATTGAGTTCCATTAATAATACTACTAATTGCGGTATAAAAGCATTAATTGATGTGAGTGGTTTAAAGGATAAAGATATCAATCCGGGAAGGGTAAGTTTTATCTTAGCGCCGCGCATAAATGCAAGCGGCAGAGTTGATACAGCAGAGGTATCTTTAAAGCTTCTAATGTCGCGTAACTATGAAGAGGCAAAGCAATTGGCCAGCCGTCTTAATACACATAACCGTTTACGTCAGAAAATAGAAGAAGGGGTTTTTAAGGAGGCCTTGAATTTAGTAGAGTGCAAGATAAATTTTAAAGAGCATTCAATTATTGTGTTAGCAAAAGAGGATTGGCATGTAGGTGTATTGGGCATAGTCGCTTCAAAGATTGCAGAGAAATATTTTCGGCCTACAATAATAATTTCGCTAAAAGATGGTTTAGGTAAAGGTTCAGGACGTTCTATACCAGGATTCCATCTCTTTGATGCTTTACTTGCTTGCAGCAAGCACCTTAAATATTTCGGAGGCCACAGCTACGCCGTAGGATTGAGTATTGAAAAGGATAAAGTTAAAGAATTCGCCACAGATATGAATAATGTAGTAAAAGAGAGGATAGATCTGGACGTATTAAAGCCTGTCTTAGAGATCGATGCGCAGTTGCCACTTATTTTTCTAAATCACGATTTGATAGGAAAGATTCAGGATTTAGGGCCGTTTGGAATTGGTAATCCGCGGCCGGTATTCTGTTCACACAATTTAACCATAAAGTCGCCCGCTGCGATATTAGGTAGAGATACTATTAAATTTTGGGTAACCGATGAAGAACGCACTTATGAAGCCATTGGTTTTGGCTTAAAGGACATGGCTCCTTACATAGTGCCTTTTAAAAGAATAGATCTGGCGTATAGTTTAACTTTGGATAATTGGCAGGATGCAAATTCTATTCTGCTTGAAATTAAAGATTTGAAGTTTGTTTCTTAGTATTTGCTTAAGAGTTATTTTTAACGCAGATAGTCGCAGATAATTTGTGTTTGGAAGGATTTTTTTAGAATTGTCTAATTAGAATTACCTAAATAGCTTTTTGGACTTTGTTGGCCTTGAGGCACTTGGCGCAGACATAGACGTATTTTTTGCCTTTAGGTGTGATTATCTTGACGCGTTGGATATTTGGCTTAAAAAAACGGTGTGTGGTGCCTGTAATCTTTCTTCCGGCACCGCCTTTTTTTCTGGCCATACCTCTACGTTTAATAGAATTACCGGCAACAGGTTTTTTACCACATATGCAACATATTTTAGACATCATAAGAGTATACTGGAAATTAAATTTTTGTCAATAATTAAAATGAAAAATAGAAGAATTATAGTTAAGATAGTAATTTTTATAGCCTTATTTGCTCTTCTTATTGTGAGTTGGAGGGTATGGCTGCCTATTCCTGGAATTTTTCTTTCAGTCAAAGACAATATTCAAGAAGCGGATTGTATTGTGCCTTTAAGGGGAGATATATATTATAGGTTTAATAAAGCTATCGAATTGTATAATGGAGGTTATACTAAGCGGATAGTTATTTCAGTTTTACCCGAACGCTCTGAAGATTCACAAGATCACAATGATGTCATACTTAGAATATATGGCGTAGACAAGGTATCTCCCAGGGAATTTGCTTTGATGGCATTCAAATATTTCGGAAAAGATCCAAAAGGAATATATTTTACAGATAATGAAGTTACATCTACATATGAAGAGGCTGTTACGACAAAAGATTTGATGCTTAAAAAAGGACTTAAATCTTTGATTTTGGTTACAAGTGGATATCATATGAGGCGAGCACTTATGATTTTTAATAGGGTATTTAGAAGTAGCGGTATAAAAATATATAATTATACAGCAGGAAGAGAATTAATAAATTCGCATCGTTGGTGGCTTAAAGAAGATGAAGTAAAAATGGTTATCCAGGAATACCTATCCATAGGGCATAATTTTATTTACCATTTTTTGCTTAAGGAGAAAAGAACTTCGTTCGATAGCTTTTAGGTTTTATGAAAAATAAAAGATACTTTTTTATTATTTTAGTCATTTTGTGCCTTTTATCGCAATTCTTTCGGCAAATGGCTGGATACAGATAGTTTCTATGTTTAGAAGAATCAAAATAGAATGAAATTCTAATAAGTAACAAGTGATCATCAAAGAGAAAGGAGAAAAATGTTAACATTTATCTTCATCTGTTGTTTTTTAAATCTTGCAGCGGGGTTTTATTTAGTCATTGCATCCCAGACAGTATCTCAAGGATTATACGGAGCCATTTGTCTGGTGATATCGACCATTCTATTTATTGGTGGAGCCATAGTGTACAAATTAGATAGCATATTGACTCTGTTAAAAAAAAGATAAAAAGTAAGATTTCTATTTTTCGTTGAACTAATTATTAATTTCAAATACCAAGTGATAAATTACTGATTGTCAGCAGGTAGGCAGGGAGTTAAAATATAGGCTAGGTTTTGGGCAATTTGAGGAGTGTTATATATTTTTTTCTGGTACAGAATTATAAATTGAAAGGAAGGTATTAAGATGGACAGCAAAGAGGTAAAACTAGAAAGTTTAGAACCAAAGAAATTCATTGAAGAACAGGTTAAAGCGATTTCATCTAGTGTCGTAGATGGTGTAGCTATTAACGCATTGTCCGGCGGCGTAGATTCTTCGGCTGTTACTATGTTGGGCCATAGGGCACTGGGTAATAGATTAAAGACTTATTTCATAGAGAATGGTTTAATGAGAAAAGATGAGGCGCAGAGGATAGCTTCATTGTTTAAAGAATTAGGAGTGGCTGTTCATATATTGGATGCCAGAAAGGAATTCTTTGGTGCTTTAAAGGGTTTAACAGATCCCGAAGAAAAGAGAGAGGCTATTACCCAGACTTTTTATAAGGATGTTTTTGGTAAGTTAGTTAGAGAGATTGGCGCAAAGTATCTTCTTCAAGGCACAAATTATACGGATGTAGAAGAGACAGTAGCAGGTGTAAAGAGACAGCACAATATATTGGAACAGCTTGGAATTGATACACAAAAAGAATTTGGTTACAAAGTAATTGAACCTATAATACAACTTAGAAAATCAGGAGTAAGAAAATTGGCAGAGAGTTTAGGGTTGCCAGAGGAGCTATATAATAGGCCTCCTTTCCCTGGTCCTGCCTTAGCAACTAGGATAATTGGAGAGGTGACACCGGAAAGGACAGAGATTGTAAGAAGCGCTACCAAAATTGTGGAAGAAGAATTATCTAATACAGGCGCATTTCAATATCTGGCAATTCTACACCAAGACAGAGTTACTGGTATAAGAGAAGGCAAGAGAGATTTTGGCTTGCAGATTGAAGTAAGGTGTTGGGAGAGTAAAGATGCACTTAAAGGATCGCCTACCCGACTCTCTTTTGATATCCTAGAAAGATTATCCCAAAGGATAACAACTGAAGTTACAGGCGTGGTAAGTGTTACATATAATATTACCAAGAAACCGCCTTCGACAATAGAAGCTGTGTAAAGTAATTGAGCAGTCGGGGAGTTTTTTAAGTTTTCCGACTACTCATCCTGAGGACCCTGAGCGGAGTGAAGGGGACGAAGGATCTACCTTGAGTAAGGAATTATAGTGGCAGATTTAGTTAATATTAAAACATTTTTATATAGACACGAGGCCGAGATGGCGAAAGGTCTTCTTGATGAGGAAAATATAGAAGCTATGATTTCAGCAGATGATCTTGGTGGGTATCGCCCTCATTTAGCTTTTGGTATGGGAGGGGTGCAGTTATTGGTTAAGAAAGAAGATGTCGAAAAAGCTCAAGCGATTATTAAGGTTTTGGAAGATTCTATTGAGTGATAACAGGTATTTTTTGAACTAGAAGATTTTGATTAGGAAAGTAAATTAAAGGACACTATTTTAAGAACACAACAGAAAACAACTTTAAGAACAATGGTCTTAATATCGAGTACGGGGATGACTAAGAATAAGAATCACAAAAGTAATACTTTAATTTTATGATTACTATTAGAAATCTTTCTAAAAGTTACGGCAGGAGAATTCTTTTCGACGATGTATCTTTAAACATAAACCGAGGAGAAAAAATTGGCCTTGTCGGCCCTAATGGTGCTGGCAAGAGCACTCTGTTTGCGTTTATTCTAGGAGAGATAGGTCCTTCGGTTGGCGATGTTCAGGTTATGAAAGATATTCATATCGGTTATCTTCCCCAAGAGGCAAGCTTTAATTCGCAACATACTGTTTTGACAGAGTTGACTGAGGGCGATAGGCGCATCGCGAATCTAAAAAAAGAAAAAGAACAATTAGAAGAAAGTAATAAAGCTGATTCAATGCGATACGGAGATATCCTGCACAATTTGGAGATGCTGGGGTTCTTTGAATTAGAGCACAAGGCAAAAAAGATTTTAATGGGGCTAGGGTTTAAGCAGACAGACTTCGACCGTCCAATACAAAACTTAAGCGGCGGTTGGCAGATGCGCACCTTATTGGCAAAATTGCTTACGTTTCAATATGACTTGTTACTACTTGACGAGCCGACAAATTACCTTGATTTGAATGCGGCATTATGGCTTGAAGATTATTTAGTTAGATTTAAGGGAACTTTTGTTATGATTTCTCACGATAAATCTTTTTTAACTGATGTTACAAACTATACCCTCGTTTTAGAAAATGGCAAGATACATAAAGTATCCGGTAGCTACAAACACTATGAGCAGATTGTAGAAGAAAGACGCATTCATTTGCAAAAGCAGTTTAAGGAACAGGAAAAGAAATATAAACAGCTTAAGGTGTTTGTTCAGCGTTTTCATGGGCAGCCTAATAAGGCTTCGCAGGTTCGTGCCAAGAAGAGGGTGCTGGAAAAGATTGAGGAGAATGAAGTCGTTGTGCCCGTTAATTTTCGAGAGAGTATTAAAACCTTTCGTTTCCCTCAAACAAGGAGGAGCGGTTATAACGTAATATCACTTGAAAAGGTATGCAAATTCTATCCAGAAGTAGTGGTTTATGAGGATTTAGATTTTGAAATAACCCAAGGAAAAAAAGCAGTTTTAGTTGGAGAAAATGGCGCAGGAAAATCTACTCTCCTGAAACTCCTTGCCGGCGTTATTGACATAGACAGCGGGGTGCGTAGTGTTGGTTATAATGTTAGTATCGGTTATTTTTCACAGACACGTATGGATGTGCTTACCGAGAATAACACCGTTTTAGAAGAAGCGTATACAGCGGTATCTGGATTTATGCCCGAGGAGAGTGTTCGTACTATATTGGGTGCTTTCTTTTTCACTGGTGAGGATGTGGATAAAAAAGTTAGCGTTCTGTCCGGAGGAGAAAAAAGTCGGTTGATTTTAGCAAAACTCCTCATTAATCCACCTAATTTTCTTCTACTTGATGAACCTACGACACATCTTGATGTTGATGCGGTCGAGGCATTGGTTAGGGCATTAAAATCTTACGAGGGCACTCTTGTTTTTATTAGTCACGATATTTATTTTGTGCGTTCGGTGGCTAATTCTTCTTTTGAGATTAAAGATGGCAGGATAAGAGAATTTCCAGGTAATTTTGACTACTATTTGGAAAAAAGAAATGAAGCTCAAACCCCCATAAAAAAACAAAAAGTCAAGGAAGAGGAAGTAGATTCCAATAAAGCCCAAGCCAAAAATAGAGAAAAGGAAAAAGAAAGGCTGCGCAAAGAAGAAAAGAAGCAACGCAAGTCCTTTAATGCGTCTTTGGGCAATAGGATTAATAAACTCCAAAGAGAAAAAGAAGCCCTTCTACTTGAAAGTGATGCTAAGAAGCGCGCTATCGATAGACCGCACAAGTATCGCGATGAAGAAATGATTAAAGAATATAAATTAGGGATTGATGAAATAGAGAAGAAGTCTCGAGATATAGATGCACAGATAAAAAATTTACAAGAACAGTTGATTAAGTGAGTTGTGGAGTTTGAATAAGGAGAAAAAAAGATGAAAAGATGGTTTTTGTGTGCAGCGATTAGTGTTTGTTTAATCTGCGTTGGCTGTTCAACAGCTAAAAGAGATATAATCACGCAAACTTCTACGATAGACGCTTTGTTAGCGGGAGTGTATGATGGCGATATCTCATGCCGTCAATTATTAAAATATGGCAATTTTGGAATTGGTACATTTGATCGCCTCGAAGGGGAAATGCTTATTTTAAACGCAACTGTATATCAGGTTAAAGCAGATGGTAAGGTTTATACTCCAGATACCGACATTAAAACTCCATTTGCTTGCGTATGCCAGTTTAAAGCAGACAAATCACTTTTCTTAGAAAAGGAAATGAATTATAAAGAATTTGAAGAATTGATCAATAAAACTGTGCCTAATAATAATATTTTTTGTGCAATAAAAATCGTAGGGAAATTTGAAAAAATGGAAACGCGAAGTGTCCCTGCTCAGAGTAAACCTTATCCACCGCTCGAGGAAGTAACTAAGAATCAGCCTAAATTTTATATGGAGAATGTGTCAGGCACTATTGTTGGATTTAGGTCACCACCCTTTGTAAAAGGTATAGGTGTGCCTGGATACCACTTACATTTCATTACCAATGATCACAAGCAGGGTGGCCACGTTCTTAGTTTTGAACTTGCAAAGGGAAAATGCGATATAGATTTTTGTAACCAGTTTTTTTTGATACTCCCAAAGAATGTAGAAGCATTTAAGAATGTTGACTTGTCAAAAGACAGAGGTGAAGAATTAGAGAAAGTAGAAAAATGAAATAGCAAGATGCTTTTGAAGGAATAGTTTAAGTGGCCCAAAGGTATATAAAAATATGAATAAAGATTTAATTAAGACAATATTACAAGGCGTAAATAAGGAGCAGAAA
>JABMQK010000043.1 GCA_013203265.1 bacterium
CACCATTCCCTTCTTTATATTATCAACATTAATGGGACTGGTAACATTGTGGTTTCAATACGTTCGAAATATAGGCCAAGATGTTGTCCGTAGCGATAGTTTTCTATCGCGCCTTGCTGGTGCTGGCTGGGCTGTATGGTTTTATCTATATAAGGCAATCATCCCTCATAAGCTAAGTTTTGTCTATCCCAGATGGGAGATTAATACCTCATCATTTATTTCATATCTACCCATACTAATACTACTAGGTTGTTTTTTGCTACTGTTTAAATATCGAAGGAGTTGGGCAAGGCCATTGTTGTTTGGATTCGGATACTATGTAGTAACACTCTTTCCAGTCCTAGGCTTTTTTAATATCTACTTTATGAAGTACTCTCTCGTAGCTGACCATTGGCAATACTTCTCTATTGTAGGAATCATCGCTCTTTTTGTATCAGGGGGATACCTATTGTCTACTAGATACCACAAGATACGTTATCTTACAACTCCAGCCGCAGCTATCCTGATTATCCTCTTAAGTGTATTAACCTGGAGGCAGTGTCACATCTACAAGGATGTAGAGACGCTTTGGTTTGACACCATAGCAAAGAATCCTAACTGTTGGATGGCTTATAATAATCTTGGTTTTTTTTATAATGATATTAACAAAAAGGAAGCCATAGCCTCATACAAAAAAGCAATCGCAATCAAACCTGATTTTGTAGAGGCATATACTAATCTTGGTAGTGCATACGGTGACATAAACAAAAAAGAAGAGGCGATAGCCTCACTTAAGAAAGCTATAGAAATAAATCCAGAGTATGCACAGGCCTACAATAATCTCGGTGATGTCTATATCGATGATACTATAACAGCCATAACTTTATTTAAAAAAGCAATCGCAATCAAGCCCAATTTTACAGAGGCATACTATAACCTTGGTAACGCATATAAAGATATCGGTAAAAGAGAAGAAGCCATAGAAGCATATAAAGAGGCAATTAAGATAGATCCTCAGTATGCTAATGCATATAGCAATCTTGGTGCCATATACAGCGCTATGAATAGGAAAAAAGAGGCAATAGCTTCATATGAAAAAGCAATAGAAAACAACCCGCAGCTTGCAGAAGCCCACTACAACCTTGGCAATCTTTACAATGATATTAATAAAAAACAAGAAGCCATAACCTCATACAAAAAAGCAATCGCAATCAATCCAGGCTATGCGCAGGCGCATAATAATCTGGCAGTAGCCTATTATCGTAATAAGCAATACGACTTAGCTATTAAACATTGTGATAAAGCGATTGAGCTTGGATATAGGGTTCATCCTGAATTTTTAAAGACACTTGAGCCGTATCGTAATCAAGGCAGTGAACCCTAATTAAACTTGCATTTTTTCTAAAGACAGATATAATAATTATACTATGAAGAAAATTATATTTTTGTTAATCATGACATTTTTTATTACAAGCGGTTTCGGTGATAATGGAATTGAAGAGGAGAAAATTGTGATTTTAGAGACTAACCAAGGCGCAATAGAGATTAAATTGATGCCAGAGGTTGCTCCTAAGGCCTGCGCAAATTTTATCGGATTGGTTAAAGAGAGTTACTATGACGGAACAATATTTCATCGGGTGATAAAGAATTTTATGATTCAGGGAGGAGATCCCACTGGCACAGGTAGAGGCGGAAAGTCGATTTGGGGAGGGCCTTTTGAGGATGAAGTTACACCTTCTGTTAAATTCGATAGGCCTGGTCTAGTTGCGATGGCAAATTCCGGCCCTGATACAAATACAAGTCAATTCTTTATCATAACCACTGTAACCCCTTGGCTCAATATGAAACATACGATATTCGCCGAAGTAATCTCAGGATACGGAGTGGTTGAGAAAATAGAAAATACACCAACCGGTTCGTTTGATAAGCCACTTAGCGAACAGAAGATAATAAAAGCATACGTCAGATAGTAATTCAATCAGCGCAAGGTCAACTTTTCATAAATTCTCTTACTAATCTAGACTTTTCTGATGTAATTATTTTTAGAAAGGGAGGGGGCATGGAAATTGTTAGAATTTTAGTTGTTTTGGTAATATTTATTGCAGTAATTAACGTCGGTTCTTATCTTCGTCAGATGAATGAAACGTTAAATAAAATACACAGTTTTTTGAAGGAAAACAAGAAATAATTTCTTACCTTTTACAAAAAAGGAGCGGCAGGCTTAAAAATGAGCTTTTCGTTTCTTGCGGCAATTCGCAAGTAATGTTAGGTGAATACGAGGCGTTTTAGACATTTATCTATTTGTCAAATATTAAGTAGATAAAGATTATTTGACTTAGTCTTTCCTTTGTGATACAATTCTCTTCCAATTAAGTCCTAAATACAAAATTCAGAATTCGAATCAAAAATTAAAATTCCTATCCGAAATTCAAAAAATCATTTTAAACATTAGAATTTAGAGTTTGTTTAGGATTTCGGATATAGAGTTTGTTATTGAGGGGGTTTTATGAAACGTAAAATGGTGCCTCATGATGGTAATAGTGCGGTAGCTCACGTTGCCCACGCTACAAATGAAGTAATCGCTATTTATCCTATTACTCCATCTTCAGCAATGGGTGAAATTTCTGACGCGAAGTCTTCAAAAGGTGAAGTTAATATCTGGAATACTATCCCTACAGTTGTTGAGTTACAGTCAGAGGCTGGCGCTGCAGGTGCGGTGCACGGCTCTTTAACTTCAGGTGCTTTGACGACGACCTTTACTGCGTCACAAGGCCTACTTTTAATGATCCCTAATATGTACAAGATCGCCGGCGAGTTATTGCCGACGGTTTTTCATATTGCAGCGCGCTCAATTGCCTGCCAAGCGCTCTCAATTTTTGGTGACCATTCAGATGTAATGGGTGTGCGTTCAACTGGTTGGGGCATGTTTGGTTCGGGAAGTATCCAAGAGGTAATGGATTTTGCACTTATTTCACAAACAGCCACACTTAAATCCCGCATTCCTTTTCTGCACTTCTTCGAGGGTTTTCGTGTATCACATGAGATTCAAAAGGTCGAAGAACTTACCTTTGATGATATGAGGCAGATGATAGATGATGAATTAGTTAAACAGCATCGCAGGCGAGGAATGTCTCCGGATAATCCAGTGCTTCGTGGCACATCTCAAAATCCTGATGTTTATTTTACAGGTAGAGAGACTGTGAATGAATATTATGCTGTTACTTCTGGAATTGTGCAAGAGGCAATGGATAAGTTTGCGAAAATTACAGGCAGACAATACCATTTATTTGATTATTTTGGAAGCCCTGATGCTGGAGATATTATCGTAATTATCGGTTCAGGAGGAGAGGTTGTGCTTGAAACCGTTGAGTACCTGAATAAACAAGGCGCTAAGTTGGGAGTGGTAAAGGTACGTCTGTATAGGCCTTTTGATATAAAGGCATTCGTTAATGTTTTACCAAAGAATGTAAAAAGAATTGCGGTTTTAGATCGTACAAAAGAACCAGGTAGTTTAGGTGAGCCGTTATATGAAGATATACGCACAGCTATTGGTGAGGCGATGCACGAAGGTTGGCTTAAATCTAAAGAGTATCCTGTAGTTATCGGTGGAAGATATGGCTTAGGCTCTGCAGAGTTTACACCGGCGATGGTAAAGGGGGTATTTGATAATCTCAAACAGAAGAAACCCAAGAATCACTTTACCGTCGGCATTATTGACGACGTAATGAATACTAGCCTTGAGTTTGATTCAAATTTCAGCATTGAGTCTGACGAAGTCTACAGGGCTATGTTTTACGGCTTAGGTTCTGACGGAACGGTAGGTGCAAATAAGAATTCCATTAAGATTATTGCTGAGGAGACAGATAGTTACACACAAGGTTTTTTTGAATACGATTCCAAAAAAGCAGGAGCAGTAACGGTTTCACATTTGCGATTTGGTAAAAAGTTGATTCGCAGCCCCTATCTTATTACCTCCGCAAATTTCTTGGCCTGTCATAATTTTTCATTTTTAGAGAAGTTCGACATGCTCAAAAATGTCGTTGACGAAGGCACATTTTTATTGACTTCGGTTTACGACAAGAATGAGGCCTGGCAGAAACTTCCCGGCAGAGTCCAAAAACAGATTATTGATAAGAAGTTAAAATTTTACGTGATTAATGCTGTAAAGATTGCAGAGGAATTAGGTTTAGGTGCGCGCATCAACACAATAATGCAAACAGCGTTTTTTAAGATTTCAAAAGTTATTGACGAAAAAATCGCTATTGATGCAATTAAAGGTGCGATTAAAAAAACCTACGGCAAAAAAGGTGATGAGGTTGTTAAGATGAATGTTAACGCCGTAGATAAAGCCTTAGAGAGTATTCAAGAAGTAAGAGTTCCTGATAAGTCAACAAATCCTGTTTTAGATATTAAGTGTGCAGGATTAGAAGGAGTGGATGCTCCGGAGTTTGTAAAAAGAGTTACCAGTAAAATTATTAAAAGGGAAGGTGCGACTATTAAGGTATCTGAGATGCCTGTAGACGGGACCTGGCCTACAGCAACAACTCAATATGAGAAGCGGAATATCGCTATTAATATTCCTTTATGGAACCCTGAAACTTGTATTCAATGTGGACGTTGTTCTTTGGTTTGTCCGCACGCAGCCATTCGAATGAAGATGTATAATGCAAAATTTCTAGATAAGGCACCCGAAGGATTTAAATCAGCAGCACCAAAAGGCAGAGGCGCAAAAGAAGGGATGAAGTTTACGCTTCAGGTTGCACCTGATGATTGTACTGGTTGTGGAACCTGCGTTGAAAATTGCCCTGTGAAGGTAAAAGAGGCGATTAAAATGGTTCCACAGACACCAATTCGTGAAAGAGAGACAAAAAACTACAAATTTTTCTTAGAGTTGCCTGATACAGACCCAAAACTTTTTGATAGAAATACTTTGAAAGGCTGTCAGTTTATTAAACCGTTGTTTGAATATTCTGGTGCTTGTGCAGGGTGTGGTGAGACAGCTTATGTAAAACTACTTACGCAGCTTTTTGGGGATAGATTAATGATTGCTAATGCTACTGGTTGTTCTTCGATTTACGGTGGAAATCTACCCACTACTCCTTATGCAAAACGTGCAGATGGTCGTGGGCCGACGTGGAATAATTCCTTGTTTGAGGATTCAGCAGAGCTGGCCTTTGGAATGAGGTTGGCTGTTGATAAATTTAGTCAGTTTGCACTGGAGTTAGTAGAAAAAATAATTAGTGATAAAAGTAGCTCGAAAGAACTTAAAGATTTATTAAATGAAATTAGGTCAGCAGATCAATCAACGCAGGAAAATATTGAATTGCAACGTGAGCGAGTGGCTAATCTTAAGAAGATGTTAGGTAGAGTGAAGTCTAATCAAGCAAAAGAGCTCTTGACTGTAGCAGATTATCTTATAAAAAAATCTGTGTGGGGACTTGGTGGTGACGGCTGGGCCTATGATATTGGATATGGCGGTTTAGATCATGTTTTGGCTTCTGGCAGAAATGTTAACACTCTTGTTTTAGATACAGAAGTTTATTCTAATACTGGAGGTCAAGCTTCTAAGTCTACGCCTCGTGCAGCTGTAGCAAAGTTTGCTGCAAGCGGTAAGACGACGGCTAAGAAAGACTTGGCGATGATGATGATGAGTTACGGATATATTTATGTAGCTAAGGTAGCTGTGGGAGCTGATCCTAATCAACTCGTACGTGCATTTGTTGAGGCAGAATCTTATGAGGGGCCGTCTATTATTATCGCTTATGCGCACTGTATCGCTCACGGTATTGATATGGGTTGTGCGCTGCTTAATGATCAGAAAAAGGCTGTTACTAGCGGGCACTGGCCGCTATTTAGATTTAATCCAGATTTAAAGAGTGAAGGAAAGAATCCGTTTATATTAGATAGCAAGGATCCCACGATTCCGTTTGAGGAGTATGCTTATGGAGAGAATAGATATAGAGTATTAAAGAAGACACACCCAAAGGCTGCAGAGGAATTGATAAAGTTGGCGCAGGAAGATGTTTCTGCGCGATTTAGATTATATAAACAACTTTCTCAGTTAAATTGCGCCAATCAACAGAACGATAATAAATAGAGGAGGTCAAATGAAGACACAACTTACGGAGTGTAACGACGTAAGTTGTATGTATGAATTTGACCCCCCACCACTTTTGTATTTAGAGCAGCTAAAAGTAAAAGTGGTGGGGGATTTAATTTCGCGCATACAATTTACGCTCACTATTGTTCCGTAAATTGTGCGCTCATTAAAGGAGGTTGCGGGATGCCAAAGGTAACAGTAGATGAATCAACATGTGTAGGCTGTGGTTTGTGCGAGCAGAATTGTCCCAATGTATTTGAAGTTCAAAGTGACGGTATCGCACATGTAAAGGATTTTTCAGATCCTGCTTGCGATTTAAAGGAAATGGTCGAGCAATGTCCTGTTGACGCCATAAAGGTAGAATAAATTATTTTGTCACGAATCCACACTAATTACACACGAATTTTCACGAATATCTGCCTATTAGTAGCAGAAATTAATCTGTGTAGATTTGTGTAAAATTTGTGATAATTCGTGTAAAAAATGAAGGAAGCTTTATTTTATGAGGTAAAGGATAATTCAAGGGTACAATGTCATTTGTGTCCACACAATTGCTTAATTGCCGAAGGCAAATTAGGATTGTGTGGCGTACGTAAGAATCAAAAAGGAAAGCTTTATTCTTTAATCTACGAAGAAATTACTTCTGTGGCGCTCGATCCTATCGAGAAAAAACCACTCTATCAATTTCATTCAGGGGAATCTATCCTTTCAATTGGAACAAAGGGTTGTAACTTATCCTGCCGTTTTTGCCAAAACTGGACTATTTCCAAAGATTTAAATACTCCTACCGAGAAATTAACCTCCGAATTCATTATAGAACGAGCCAAACAACTTAATTCTTTTGGCATCGCCTATACCTATAATGAGCCTTTTATATGGTATGAATTTGTTTTAGATACGGCTAAGTCAGCAAAGAAGCAAGGGTTAAAGAATATCTTAGTGACTAATGGATACGTAAATTTAGAGCCCCTAAAGAACATTTTACCTTTTATTGACGCGATGAATATTGATCTTAAATCAATAGAAGATGAATTCTATGTTAATGTCTGTGGTGGAAAGTTAACTCCTGTTTTGGATGTGATAAAAGAGAGTAGTAATCACTGTCATATTGAGCTTACCCATTTAATAATACCTACCCTTAATGATAGCGAGGAGAGTCTTATAAAATTAGTGGATTGGGTTTATGGAAATCTCGGAGACTCTGTGCCTCTTCATTTTTCCCGTTACTTTCCTTGCTATAAATTAGATATTCCTCCAACCCCTATCGCCACCCTAAAGAAAGCTGAAGATATTGCAAAGAAAAAGTTGAAGTTTGTTTTTCTGGGGAATGTTTAGTCGGATTCCTGAGTAGCTTGTTGAGCTTGTTGAGCTTGTTGGAGTTCGATGTAATCTATTAGGCGAGATTTTGCTTTTAGTTCCATAAAGAATTCTTCGAAAACTTGATTTTTCTTTTCATCAAGGACAATCGTTTTTAGATTGTCTCTTTTATCATTAAAGTCTTCTTCATTTATCGGCTTGTGCTCTGATATTTCAATAGCTACGAAGTAACCTTGAGGAAGTTCAATTACTTCACTGGTTTGTGTTTCACCTAAATTAAAAGCAGCATCATTAAAATTATTGAAGGAGCCTATTTCTAAAATAGCCGAATTTCTACTAAAGAAGTCTGTTTCTTTAACAGAAAGGTTGAGTTGTGTTGCAATCTCCGACAGCTTGAGGTTTGGGTCTTCTTGTTTTTTTGCTTTTATTTGGGAATGGTAATTATCCATTTTTGTCTTTGCAACTTCTTTAGACTTTTGTTTAGTTAGATTAATCTTTATTTTTTCTTTTACTTCTTCAAAGCTTGGTTGGTAATCGAGCCGTTTTTCTTTTAGCTGGAAAATATATGGGCCGAGCGGAGTCTGTATAATATCTGTAATTTGATTTTGTTTTAAATTAAATAGTATCATAAGATCATTCAGAGGCCAGTCTTTACCAAGTACGGGTTCACCGAGCGCTAAAAATCCTGTCTCTTTAATTTGCAATTCGGATTCTTCCTGTATTTTTATTAAATCATTGTTTTCATTTAAGAATAATTGTAATTCGTTGATTTTTTCATTAATTTCTCTTTTTACTTCGTCACTCGCATCCTGCGGGATATCAATCCCGATATAGTTTAGTTTAATCTGGATAGGAATTATAAATTCTTCCTTATGTTTATCATAATTTTCTTTTAGCTCTTCTTCATTTAAAATAATCTCCTTTTCCAATTCTTTAGATAAGGCACAGATATACTTTGCTTTTATCTGTTCATATTCGCCTATATACCTTTCCTTTATTTCTTTTTCGCTTACTTTGATATCTTTGGTTATTTGTTCAAATAGTTTTTGGAATCTTATGGTTTCTCGAACATCTTCTTCAAATATACGAGGAGGTGTATTTAAAGAGTATTTTAAGAATAGTTCATATAGCCCTGGATCAAAGATACCGTCTCTTTGTAAAAAAGGAAAAGAGGAAATGTTTTTAGTTAGTTCTTCATCGCTGACTTTAATTTTTCTTTTTCGTATTCCGTAACGTAAAATTAATCTATCCCACACAGCCTTATTAGAGTCAAAGATAGTTTCTATTTGGTGAGCTTTATCACCGAATTTTATCTTTAGCTGGTTACGCCAGGCGTGTAGGGCGCTCCTGTATTCATCATAGGATATTTTTTTTCCAAAGATTCTGCCAGCATAACTTTTTGTTTTATTGTCTCTAATAACAGATGATGAGCCCCAGAAGATAAAAGAAGGCACGATGATTATAGCTAATACATAGAATATTTTCTTTGCATTTTTTTGTTTACGTAGAAATTTAAGCATTTTTTAACTTTGAATTCAACATTAGCTTTCTATGCGATTATAGATGTTTTTTCTTTACAAAAATTTTATTAGCAGGTATAATAGCTCCGCAAGTTTTGAAAGTCAAGTAAAAAAGAGAAAGGCTATGAAAAAATTAAAGTTAGGACTTCCTAAAGGTAGTCTTCAGGAAGCGACAATCCGGGTTTTTCAAAGAGCAGGGTTTAATATTTCTGTTTCAGAGCGTTCTTATCTTCCTACTATTGATGATTCTGAAATTGAAGTTGTCCTTCTGCGCGCTCAAGAGATGTCGCGTTATGTAGAACAAGGTGTATTGGATTGTGGAATTACTGGTAATGATTGGATTATTGAAAATGAATCTGATGTAGGCAAAATATTGGATTTACAATATGCCAAACAGAGCATGAATCCTGTACGTTGGGTTATAGCTGTGCCCGAGGGTTCCAGTATAAAGAGTATAAAAGATTTGAAAGGTAAGCGCATAGCTACAGAATTAGTAAATGCTACACAAAATTTCTTAAAAAAGAATAAAATAAAAGCAAAAGTAGAATTTAGCTGGGGCGCAACAGAGGTAAAAGTAGGCGCAGGTTTAGTTGATGCCATTGTTGAGCTTACCGAGACAGGCAGGAGCCTTAGGGCGCACAAGCTGAAAGAGATAGGAGTAGTTTGTTTTTCTACAACTCAATTTATCGCCAATAAGACTTCGCTTAAGAATACTTGGAAGAAAAAAAAGATTAATGAAGTTTGTTTGCTTTTAAAAGGGGCGATTGAAGCCGAAGGAAAAGTTGGCCTTAAGATGAATTTGGCTAAGGGAAATTTAGACAAGATAGTAAAATTGTTACCCGCTTTAAAAAATCCCACTATATCTAATTTGACACAGAAAGATTGGGTGGCCCTTGAGACTATTATAGAAGAAGAGCAAGTTAGAGAGATTATTCCTAAGCTTAAATTAGCCGGTGCGCAAGGGATTGTAGAATATCCTTTAAATAAATTAATTTATTAATGAGTCCGCCACTATTTATTGGCGGACGAATTTACCCCCACACCAAAGAATTTTGGGGTGGAGATTCAATTCCGACAAACAAGTTATGTCTCCGCTAAAGAAGCAATGGCGGAGACATAACTTGTGTCGTCATTAAAAGGAGGTAGTTTATGCCTTGTGGCAAGAAGAAAAAACGCAGGAAAATAAGTACACATAAAAGAAAGAAAATGCGTCGAAAGAAAAGACATTTAAAGAAACGCGACTGGGGTTAATCAGATAAAGACATAAATGCGCAAACTTTGTATTTCTTTATTCAATCTTTTGATTGTCTGTAGTTTATTATTCCTTTCACTTGTTTGTGTAGAGGCTTCTAATATCTCCCGAGAGTCAAGTTCTTACCATAATTACCTAAAGGGACTTCTTTTAGATGAAGTAGGTGAATACGAACAGGCCAAAAAAGCATACCAAAAGGCTGCTAAGTCTGATTCTGAGTCTTGGGATATTCACTATCGTTTAGGTTTAGATTATATAAGGCTGCAGGATTTTAGAAGGGCAGAAGGTGAACTCATATCTGTATTAAAGATAAGGCCCCACGAGGAGAAAGTTCGTTTTTTACTGGCACGTGTTTATTCGTATAATTCAAAATATGATGAAGCGATAAATGAACATCTTAAATTGCTCCAGAGGCCTTTATTAGAATTAAATGAAACCGATATTCGTTATTCTTTAGCACAGCTATATATTAAGCAGAAGGCTTTAGATAAGGCAGAGGTAGAATGTAAAACAATTATAGAAAGCAATCCTAAAGATTCAAGGGCACATTTTTGTTTAGGTTATATTTATTCTGAATCATCTAAGATAGATACTGCTATTAATGAATTTAGCAGGGCTATAGAGTTAGATCCTAATAATTCTCATGCTTTGAATTCCTTGAGTTATCTTTATGCAGAGTTGGGAGAAAATTTAGATTATGCTTTAAGTCTTATACAAAAAGCCTTGGAATTTGAGCCATCTAATGGTTCGTATTTAGATACTATAGGTTGGGTTTATTTTAAGAAAGGCGATTTAGAAAATGCATTAAGATATTTAGAAAATGCTTCTGTATTGGTTGAGGATGCCGAAGTATTCGAACATTTAGGAGATGTATATTTAAAGATTGGGAAGCTTGATGAAGCAAGAAAGAATTGGAAAAAATCTTTAAAGATTGAACCCAAAAGAGAACAAGTTAGAGATAAGATTGAAGAATTAAAGAAGAAGAGATGAGTTCACAAGTGGATATTAAGAAATTAGAGGAACAGGTTCGCCAGATACGGATATTGATTGTTGAAATGTTGGCCAAGGCGGGTTCAGGTCATCCTGGAGGTTCTTTATCCAGTGCGGAGATAATAACCGTTTTATTTTTTCATATTTTAAGACAGAAGCCAAAGGATACTGATTGGCCGGATAGAGACAGATTTCATCTTTCCAAAGGTCACACTTGTCCTGTGTTGTATGCTGCGCTTGCAGAGAGAGGATATTTTGATAAGAAAGAACTGTTTAAACTGCGTCAATTAGGCGCTATGTTACAAGGTCATCCTGATAGAAGAACTCCGGGGATAGAAGTGGCAAGCGGATCTTTGGGGCAGGGTTTATCTGTAGCTTTAGGTATGAGTCTTGCTGGAAAAATCGACAAAAAGGATTATAGGGTTTATTGTCTTATGGGAGATGGTGAAATCCAGGAAGGTAATATTTGGGAAGCGGCTATGGCTGTTGCGCACTTCAAATGCGATAATTTATGTGCAATCTTGGATTACAATGGTTTTCAAATAGACGGTAAGATTTCAGATATTATGGCTTTGGAGCCACTAAAAGATAAATGGATGGCGTTTGGTTGGCATGTGGTTGAGATTGACGGGCATAATATTAAAGAAATAATAGAGGCATTTAATGAAGCAGCAGATATGAAGGGTAAACCCACGATAATTATTGCCAAGACTATCAAAGGTAAAGGTGTTTCTTTTATGGAAAATGTAGTGGATTTTCACGGAAGGACACCTAACGAAGACGAGACAAAACAGGCCTTACAGGAACTAAGTAAGGATAAAGAAAAAAGGTTGTAGTTAATAAGGAGCTAGAATTGTCAGAATTAATCTATCCCAGAGTAGTTTATGGCGAGACATTAGTCGAATTAGGCAGGTCTCACAAAAATATAGTTGTTTTGGATGCTGACTTGTCCAGTTCAACCAAGACGAAGGCTTTTGGAAAGGCATATCCAGATAGATTCTTTAATTTTGGTGTGGCTGAGCAGAATATGATGGCTACTTCGGCGGGTTTGGCAAGTTGTGGTAAAGTTGTTTTTGTTTCTACTTTTGCTATGTTTGCCACAGGTAGAGCATGGGATCAAGTTAGAAACACAGTCTGCTACAATAATTTTGATGTAAAGATTGTAGCAACTCATGCTGGTCTTACCGTTGGTGAAGACGGAGCAAGTCATCAGGCTATTGAAGATATTGCGCTTATGCGTAGTATTCCTAA
>JABMQK010000044.1 GCA_013203265.1 bacterium
CGTCGTGCAACATCTACTAATTTGGACACGAGTGATATTTATGTTATAATAAATCGGAGTCAATATAGATATGAAATTTGGATTTAGGAAGAAAAAAAAGATATTAATAGTCGACGATGAACCAGACATCTTAGAGAGTCTAAGCAGAATTCTAAAAAGGGCTGGTTATAGTGTAGTTACTGCTAGGTTTGGCGATGAGGCATTAGATTTAGCTATAGAGAATAAGCCAGATTTGATAATTTTAGATGTTATACTACATGATATTTCTGGCCTACATATAGCCGCAAAGATATCAGAGATCCAACACTTAAAAAACATCCCCATTATTTTTATTACGGGTATGCTTTCTCGGGAAGAAATGGAAAGGATGCATAGCGTAATTAAGAATAGAACAGTCATTTTAAAACCTTGTGATCCCAAAGTGCTATTAAAGACAATTCATAATAAAATTAGTGAAATAGCTGTTTCTTAGTAGTTAGATATGAAATTTGGATTTAGGAAGAAAAAAAAGATATTGATAGTCGACGATGAGCCAGACATCTTAGAGAGTCTAAGCAGAATTTTAGAAAGAGCCGGTTATGATATAGTTGCCACCAGTGATGGCAAAGAGGTATTAGATTTAGCTATAAAGCATAATCCGGATTTGATAATTTTAGATATCGTATTGCCTAATATTTCCGGCCCCCAAATAGCCACAAAGATATCAGAGTTCCAACACTTAAAAAACATCCCGATTATTTTTATTACGGGCATCCTTTCTCAGGAAGAGGAAGAAAGAATGGATGGTGTAGTTGGAAATAGAATAGTCATTTCAAAACCCTGCGATCCTAAAGCACTCCTAAAGATTATTAATTATAAGATTAAAGAGGCAGAAATTTCTCAATAAATAGACTTTAGCAATCAGAATAAATCTTTTATCTAAAAGAGGCGATTAATATGAAATGGGATATGTCCAGTAAAGAGTTATCTCGCAGAGACTTTTGTAGATTGTGTATTTATTGTGGTGTGGGGTTAGTAGCTTCTCCTTTATTAATGGATTTATTCAAGACAAACGTAGAAGCAAGAGGAGAAAAAGGTGGAGTGGGGTTTATCAATAGAAGAGAAGCTATGTTTTATAAAAAGCTTGATGATAAGACTATACAATGTACTCTATGCCCTCGCAATTGTATTCTTTCAGATGGAATGTTAGGTTTTTGTCGAGTAAGACAACCAAAGGATGGTAAGCACTATTCGCTTGTTTATGGTAATCCTACAGCTGTTCATGTTGATCCTATCGAAAAAAAGCCACTCTTTCACTTTTTGCCTGCAACTAGTGCTTTCTCTATTGCTACCGCGGGCTGTAATTTTAGATGCAAATTCTGTCAGAACTGGCAGATTTCCCAATCCAGCCCCGAAGAGACAACAAATTATTATTTGCCTCCTGAAGATGTAGTCAAAAAGGCTGTTGAATACAAGTGTCCTACAATCGCCTATACCTATACTGAACCATCGATATTTTATGAATATATGTTGGATACGGCTAAGATCGCTAAAATTTATGGCGTAAAAAATATGTACCATTCAAATGGCTCTCTTAACCCTGAGCCTGCAGAAGAGATTTCGCTTTATCTTGACGCTGCTGATATCGACCTTAAAGGTTTTGACCAGGAATTTTATAGTAAGGCCTGCGAAGGGCATTTAGATACCGTACTAAATACTTTGAAGATATTAAAGAAAAATGGAGTTTGGATTGAGATTACTAATCTTGTTATTCCTACATTAAATGATGATTTGGGCAAAATTAAGGAAATGTCAATTTGGATAAAAGATAATCTGGGGCCAGATACCCCAATTCATTTTGCACGTTTCCACCCACAATACAAATTAAGAAATCTTCATTCCACACCTGTATCTACTTTGGAGGGGGCCAGAGAAATCGCCATGGACATAGGCCTAAACTATGTTTATGTTGGTAATGTCCCAGGGCATATGGCAGAGTCAACTTATTGCCCTAAATGTAATAAACCAGTTATTAGGCGTGCGGGCTATACGATTTTAGAGATTAATCTGGATAGCCAAGGTAGGAGCAAATGCTGTAATTATCCCATCGCCGGTGTCTGGTCGTAGAAATGAGTTTGTTTAAAGAGAAGATCTCTCGACGGGATTTTATAAGAAAAGGATACACTTTTATTGCGGGATTGGGTGTATCCTTTTTTTTGTCCGATATATTATTAAATAAAATGGCGCAGGCAAAGATGGACACAGGTGTTTTAAAGGAAGCCATGTTTTACAAAAACATAGGTAACAGCGCTGTTCAATGCGAGCTTTGTTTTAGAGGCTGTAAATTAGCTGAGGGTGAACGCGGCTTTTGTCGAAATAGAGAAAATCATAAAGGAAAACTTTACAGCCTTGTGTATGCAAAACCTTCAGCGATACATATTGACCCTATTGAAAAAGAACCGGCTTTGCATATGCTTCCGTCAACAGATATACTTTGTTTTGGGACGGCAGGCTGTAATTTTAGATGTAAATTCTGTCAGAACTGGCACCTGTCGCAGAGAGCAATTGAGGAGATGGATTATGTTGATTTATCACCTGAGGCAGCTGTAGAAATTGCCGTAGAAAAAAATATTCCCACACTTTCTTTTACTTACAATGAGCCTACATCTTTTTATGAATATGTTTACGATACTGCAAAGATAGCCAAAGAGAGAGGATTAAAGATACTTTGGCATTCTAACGGCTCACTGAATCCAGAACCCCTAAGAGAACTTTTAAAATATACTGATAGTGTGACTATTGATTTAAAGGGTTTTACACAAGAATTCTATAGAGATGTCTCAGGCGCTGCTTTAGAGCCAGTTTTAAGAACGCTAAAGATAATTAAAAAGGAAGGAAAATGGGTTGAGATAGTAAATCTTCAGATACCAAGCTTAAACGATAATCCTAGCGATGTAGAAAAGATGTGCTTTTGGATTAAAGAAAATTTAGATAAAGATACACCGCTACATTTTTCTCGTTTCTCCCCATCCTACAGGCTTACAAATTTACCTGCCACTCCGATTGAGACCTTAGAGAGGTCATATGATATTGCTAAGAAGTGCGGTTTAAACTATGTTACCATCGGTAATGTCCCCGGGCACAAATACAACTCCACATTTTGTCCTAATTGTAAAAAGAACATTATTCATCGAAAACACTTCGCAGTTCTAAAAAACAATATTGCTAATGGTAGATGCAAATTCTGTAATTTTCCCATACCGGGAATTTGGAGTTAATAGGAATTGAGTGGGAAGTTTTTTAGGGGATTGCCTAAGTCCGGAATATACTAATTAAAATTAAGCTGGATAATTTTAGTATCGCCAAGAATATACAGGTTTGTACAAGGCCGACTATCGGAATTAAGGCCACTGATACAATTAGAGCTCCTATCCATGAGCCCAGAAGGTCGAGGGCGTAAAGCAATCCCGCTGTCTGGGTAGAATTTTTAATTTGATATAGGCTGTTAGCTAAAGGAAATTCCGAACCCACCAGAAAGCCTGAAATCGCAGAAAGCGGAAAGAAGATAAAGGATAAATTTAATTTAGATTTTCCTAAATAGACAAAGAGCGGGATAATAGCCAGAGAGAAAACAATCAATCCTGCTTCGAGCAAAGCAAATTTTAATTTCTTGTTTTTCATTCCAGAGAGCCTCTTTGTCATCAACCACCCGCCCAGAGTTAATCCTGCCATAAAAGCAGTAATTAAAAGCGCGATATGATGATAGACATATCCATAGAGTGACTGATAGATGAATATAATGACCAGATCACATGTCATGCCTAGAATACCCGTAGTGAGTATGGCGTAGGGTATGCTTATTTTCTTTAGGCGATTAAAAAAAATGGACAAGGAAAGAATGAGCAGAGTTAAAA
>JABMQK010000045.1 GCA_013203265.1 bacterium
ATTTTAAAATAGCGGTAATATTTTTTTTCTCTTGTGCGCTTCCGGAAAAAATAACAACGGCTTTGAACTTCTCAATCAATTCATCTGCCAACTTGGCAAAGTTTTCTCTCGGCCAGCGTTTGGGCAACCAGTTACCCACAGAATGTATTACAACTACCTTTTTGTCTACTTTGATATCTTCCTTGCGTAGGGTAACATTTATATAAGATAAATCAGCATCTGTAATAGAGAAATCGCTGCGAAGAAATCTCATATCTTCTGGAATATTCCTGGTTATAAGGTAGTAGTAATATGCTGCGCGATGAATAATTTCTTCTGGAGGAGTGATGCTTTCAGTGAGTAAAAACCTTCTTTTAGAAGTATGGTATCCGATGCGATTTCTTATCCCGCTTAAAAGACAGATTAAGGTACGCGTGAATGAACGGTGAAATAAATATACGGTATCAAATCTCTTTGTCCTTAATCGATGTATAAGACTCAACTTACCAAACAGACCCCTGTGCTTACCTTCCTCATCCAAGATAATTATCTCGCTTATATAGGGATTGCCGACTAATACATCTCTACAGCGATTATGGACGAGAACACCTATATAAGATTGCGGATATTTACCCTTTAGCGCGCGGATTGCCGCAGTAGAAAATAAAACATCACCTAACCAATTTACCTCAACAATCAAAATTCTCTTATTTTTTATCATTTTTCTTCCTTCTTACCTCGTGGTATTTACGCAGTTCTATAGGGTATTTATATAAACCAGAAGATTCAAACCAAAAAACAAACAGGCTCTTTGAGCTTTCAGAAATTCTTACTCTCTTTATCGCAAACGGATCATCGTTAGGATAGTAGAGCCCCGGACTGGTTGTAATGGCGAGGGTATATCCTGCATCGATAACCATCTGCCTTATCTTTTTATTAAAACCACCTATCGGATAACTAAAACAATTTACTGGCTTATTTAAAATTACTTCTAATTTCTTTTTGGAATCATAAATTTCTCTTTTTAATCTGACTTCGTCCTTAAGGCTGGGCAGGTGTGGTTCGGTGAGCGTGTGGCTGCCGATAGTAATTAATCCTGAATTACTCATCTCTGTTATCTGCTCTTCGGTCATAAAATTCGGCTTGGAGAGATTGTTTACAATAACAAACATAGTTGCCGGCAGCCCGTATTTCTTCAGTATGGGATAGGCCTCTTGGTAATTATCCAAATGGCCGTCGTCAAAAGTAAGGACTACGGTATTCTTTGGAACCTTCTTTTTTTCTTTTAAGTATCCGGCGAACTCCTCCAGCGTAATAACATTATAATCATTGACCTTTAAAAAACGCATCTGCTTCTCAAATGACTGAGGGGTTACGATACGCTTATCTTTCTTGGCGCGCTCTGTGTTTTCAATATAGTGATACATAAGCACGGGATTAATATAATTAACTCTTAAAAATAGCGAGATGACTAATATCAATGACAAAAATAGAATAAATACTATCGAGGTTATTTTAACTATTCTAAATGACACAATAAACCCTCATATAATTTTTCTGTCTTTACGACCATTTGCCCCAGAGTGAATTCCTTAGTGATCTTATCGTAGGCATTATCTCTAAGCTTTGAATAAAAATCTCTATCCCGCATTAATTTAAGTATGGCGCTGCTGAGTGCTGATTCGTCTTTTGGCTCAACTAGAATACCAGTGGTTCCATCCTCTATTATATCAGGAATACCTCCTACTCTGGATGCGACAACGGGTATCTTCTGCGCTTGCGCCTCCAGCAGGGAAAGCCCAAGTCCTTCCTGAGTTGACGGCATAACAAAAACATCCATTACGCCAAGATATTCATAAGTTTCTCTGATCGGTTTGAAAAATACTATTTTATTCTCAACCTTTAAATCTTTGGCTATCTGTCTTAATCTTGACTCTTCTTTTCCGTAACCGATAAGCAAAAAGACGACATTCTCATTATTCTTTAAGACGGCTGGAGCGGCCTTAATGAAATATTCTAATCCTTTGACCGTAGAAAATCTACCCGCACTACCTACAATAAAAGAATCTTTCGTTAAGCCTATTTCTCTTCTTAAATCATTAATCTCTTCGCGTGTATAATCTTTAAATTTATCTAAATCTACTCCGTTATGAATCAAACGAATGTCTTCTTCTTTAGCTTTAAAGTCTTTCATAAGATGTTCCTTAACCTGGCTACTTATGGCTATTACCCTGTCTCCCCAGCAAGGAAATATCTTGCGGTGCCAGCGCGGCCTAAAAAACCCGTGGCATGTGGTTACTAAAGGTATTCTAAATCTCTGGGATAGAAAAAAAGCCAATATCTGAGTCACCCTTGTATGGGCGTGTATGATATCGACCCGATTCTTTAAAAGGAATCTGCTTAAAATAAAATAAGAAAATAATAACTTAGGACTTATATCACTCTTCGTGCATATAGGAATATCTAAATGCTCAACACCATTCTTCAAGAATGATTCTTTAACCTCTCCACCGCTCGATGAAATTATAAGGATATGCCCTCTCTTCTTTAACTCTATAGCCAGAGAAAACAAATAGCTGGTTATGCCGCCTTTATTTAGATGGGTTGTAATATGTAAAATCTTCATCTTATATGCATCAGCCTATTTACTGTTTCTATCACTCTGTCGCTGCTTTGGGCCTCTGTGAAACGTCTGCCTTTAGATCTTCTCGCATTCAGATTAAAGTCTTGGGCCATCAATACCTCAACATCTTTATATGCATTGAAATCGGATACATTTTTTGTCATCGACAAAACTATTGAAGGAGTCTTCATCGCCATAGCGATATATAAAGACTCCGGATTAGAGCTTATATAAATATTGCACTTCTTTATAAGACACGCTAATTGCATAGGAGATATATCTCCCACAATTGAATTTGGTTTGAAATTCGTCCTCTTTAATAATTCGTTCCTAATATTTAAGTTATCTTTTAAGCCGATAAGAATAATCCGTATATTCTGATTTGTTAAGCTATTACAGAAGTAAGCTAAATAATCCAATGCTCTGATGCCTTTAAAAAATCCTTTTTTAAAGGATGTGTCCATGCCGACAATTTTCTCTTTGCCGATCCAGCTATCTTTTAAGAAACTATCCGCAAACTCCATTTCTTCCTGAGAAGGCCATAACTCCAACCTGTTATCTTTAATATCTATCCCCAACAAATTCAATAGGGCGAGTTTCTCCTCTACTAACCCCAAAGATTTAGACGGCCTCTTTATACGATGGTTAATAAGAAATTTAAAAAATCTATTGCTGTAGCCATATCGATTATTAGCTAAGCTCAAATAAGATAATAGGTGTGTCTTAAGGCCGTTGTTTAAATCAATAACTATATCGAATTTCTCTTTTCTTAATAATTTTGAAATTCCCATAAAACCAAATAGACCCCTGTGTTTTGAAATGAAATCGTATATAATTAACTCATCAACATATGGACAACGCTGAAGCAGGCTTCGCGAAAAAGATGTTACTAAA
>JABMQK010000046.1 GCA_013203265.1 bacterium
CCTCTACCGCAGAGCTATTGAAGCATTCCGTCAAGTAGTTGATTTAGAGGGAGACTATGATATCCTCTATACCCCCCATGCAGATAGCTATATCGAAAAATCCAAAGAAAAACTACGAGAACAAATACGCAGTGATAAATTAAAAGAAATCAAAGATATTGAAAGTGAAATGATAACTAAAGTCATTGAAGCTGCAAGAATCTCTACTGAACCGTTTCTTGGCACAATGACAAGAGACATCTTCCCACCGACCCCAGTATCTATAGCAGATATACATAGAAAAATGGATATACCTGTCAATATGGACTTCCAGGATGTAGATGTTGTTTATGTATTGGATTATCTTTCTGAAACCACAGGGGCAAACGTTGTTATGTCTAGTGCGGTGACTAAAGGTAAACGTACAGTGAGTGTGAAAATTAAAGATATGCCTTTAGAAGATGCGTTGAAATATGTTTTAAAGAGCGCAAGCCTCACTTATCGTATAGATAAAAATGTGATTTGGATAGCTACGCCAGAAGAGATTAATAATGAACAGATGGAGACAAGGGTCTTCACGCTCAAGAAAGGTAAAGG
This sequence comes from bacterium, assembly GCA_013203265.1. GTDB lineage: Bacteria > Omnitrophota > Gorgyraeia > Velamenicoccales > JABMQK01 > JABMQK01. The sequence continues at coordinate 577 of JABMQK010000046.1, forward strand.
GACGTATACTGAGTTTAGTTCACCTACAACTGGCGGTGTAGGTTTGGGTTCTGCCGGAAATATAGAAGAAGTAATTACTATCAAGGATATAATCGAGGAGGCTTTAACTTGGCCGTCAGGTTCTAAAATTGTACTTGATGAGCGATTAGCTGCTTTAATTGTTACCAATACGCCGTACAATCTAGAAATTATTGAGAAGATTTTAGAAAAGATTGATATAGAACCTATACAGGTCTTGATCGAGGCACGTTTCTTAGAAATAACCGTTACAGATTTGAATGAATTAGGGATAGATTGGCAACTTGGTTCCGAACTGCCTTTTGATAAAACAAAAGTTGGAATGGTACATGGCATAGCTTCTGGTTCAGGAACAAGTTTTACTGATACAACCAGACAGACAGAGGGATTTAATTTGACCTATCAGGGCGTTTTAACAAAACCTCAATTTCAAGTTATGCTTCATGCTTTAGAAGAAACCCAAAAAGTAAAGACACTCTCTGCGCCACGCATCACAACTCTAGATAATCAAATGGCCACGATTAAAGTGGTTGATGAGTGGATTTATCCTACGCGCTATGAATTTCAGATCGTGCAGTTTGATTTGAACGGAGACGGAGATTTTAATGATGCCAATGAGACTTTATATAAGAATGTTCCCACAGATTTTGTAAAGAGAGATGTAGGGATTTTGCTTCGTGTAGTCCCCAGTGTAGGAATGGAAGATGATGTAATTACACTGACACTTATACCTGAAGTAAGCGATGGTACAGCAGGTTACTTTTCATATAGTGGAGATGTTAGTTTACCACTGTTTACATCACGAAACCTTACTACATCCGTAGTTGTTAATAATGGAGATACCGTTGTTTTAGGCGGCCTCATCAAGGAGACGGAATCAACGGTTGAGACCAAAATTCCTATCTTAGGGGATTTGCCTTGGGTGGGGCCATTTTTTAGAAAGGATACAAGCAGTATAACCAGAAAGAATCTTTTGATATTTGTTACAGCTTCAATTATTTCTAAATCAGGAGAGGAAGTAGTTTTAAGAAGAGTAGCGCAATAAATTTAATAGGGACAGCTGTTAATGCTCACTAATTAGGTAACTCTTTTGGTATAATATATTAAACCAAAGGAGGCCTTAATGTTGTATTCGCATCAAATTATTGTAAAGCGATGGATTCCTATTTTAAAAGAATATGAACGCACTAAAGCTAAGGTTAATCCGCGCCCCTTTAAATTTATAAAAGATCTTTGTCAAGCACATCATATATCAAGAAAAGAAATATCTCGCTACTATCGTAAATGGATAGAAGGCTGTAAAATAGACGAATCTCTTCTACCTCATAAACGAGGTGCTCGGCCTGGCTCAAGAAGAACAGCTAAGGACATAGAGCGTAGCATAATAAAAGCTTATAGGCGATTTGGCTCTAATCGCTACGAATTAGTTCTTCTTTTTAAGCCTTACTACTTGGATAAGACGCC
>JABMQK010000008.1 GCA_013203265.1 bacterium
AATATCGCTTATTTCTTTAACACTACTGACCTTGCCATAAATATTATCTAATATCTTAAGAATTTCTTTTTCGCTAGCGATCACCGGATCTATTTCATATCTTGTAAAGACCTTCAAATCATCAATAGTAAATATATTAAGTGGGTCAAACATAGCTACAGTAAGGATATTGCCGATAAGAGAAATAGCCACAACTTTATACTGCTTTGAAACTTTCTCGGGGATCAAAGTAGCTATTTGAGAATCGATCTTGTATCGGGAGAGATCTAAATAAGGAATAAATAATTCCTTTGATAAAACAGATAGTAATTCCTTCTCACTAATAAAACCTTCTTTCATCAAGATGTCTCTTAATTCTTGGCCTGTGTTTTTCTGTATCTCGAGAGTCTTTTCTAACTGTTCTTTAGTTATGTGCTTATTCTCTACCAGTATATCTGTTAATCTTTTTTTTAATACACCCATTTTAACAAATAGATTAAATTGATGATGAGTAAGGTTATGCGAGGTTAAACAAAGTTATATTTTCTAAATCAAAGCAACCCCATTTAACCTTAATTAAGAGATTGCTGAAAAAACCTCAACGCGGCAGCAATCTCTGATTACAGTGATTAAGGTAGATTACAGAGATTATTTTATCGATGAGAAAATCTCCGTAATCTTTCATAATCTCCGTAATCAGAGGTCGCTGTGGCATTTTTAGAGTTTTTCAGCGACCTCTTTAACACCAATTAACATTATTTAACTTTTATCAATAGGCTCATCAGGGGCTGTAACGCGTAATACCTCTTCCAAACTTGTTATGCCCGAAAAACACTTGGTCAAACCATCTTCTCTTAAAGTCTGCATACCTTCTGATCTTGCTGTATTCTTGATTTTATACTCTTCTACCCGATTTATGATTAATTCTTTTATCTTAGGACTTAATACCAAAGCTTCTGTTAAAATAATCCTACCAGAATATCCTGAATTAAGACATTCTTTACAACCCCTGCCTCTATAAAAAACAATATCTTTTCTCTGTTTTAGTTGTAACTTTGACAGAATTGTATCTGAAGGAGGATATTCTTCTTTGCAATGACTACAAATTTTTCTCACAAGCCTCTGGGCGATAACACAAATAAGCGAAGATGCAATAAGAAATGGTTCGACTCCCATATTCACTAAACGCACAACAGAACCAGCGGCGGTCGCAGTATGCAAAGTGCTTAAAACACGGTGTCCTGTTAAAGCGCTCTTTATCGCAATATCCACCGTATCAAAATCTCGAATTTCTCCAATCATAATTGTATCAGGATCCTGCCTTAATATATAACGAAGGGCATTTGTAAAAGTCAGTCCTATCTCTTCTTTAATATTCACCTGATTTATACCTTCTAATTGATATTCTACGGGATCTTCCACGGTGATTATATTGTCCGTGGGGGAATCAACGAATTTTAAAATAGAGTATAGAGTCGTGGTTTTGCCTGAACCAGTCGGGCCGCAGGACAAAATCATTCCATGAGGTTTATTTATACATTTCTTTATAATTTCAAGTGTCCTTATGTCTAGTCCTAACAAACTTAAATCTAAAGTTGCAGTCGATTTATCTAAAATTCTTAAAGCAGCTTTTTCGCCGAAACTTGAAGGAAGAATAGATATTCGAAAATCGACCTCCCGATCATGAATCTTAACTTTAAATCTTCCATCCTGAGGAAGACGATGCTCTGCGATATTTAAATCTGACATTACTTTTATACGTGAAATTATAGGAGAATGAAATTGCTTTGGTGGAGATTCTATCTCTCTTAAAACACCATCTACCCTAATACGAACCCTCATGGTCCTTTCTAACGGTTCGATTAAAAGATCTGATGCCTTCATTTCAATAGAGCGCTCAAGCAACATATCGGTGAGACGAATAACGGGAGTCTCCTGAGTAAGCTTGGCTAACTCACTCGTATCTAAATCTTCATCTCTAGTCTGCTTTATTAATTCTAAATCCTCTTCTTTAATTCCACCTATTATTTCTTCTATTATTTGAGTGGCGGGCGCCTCATAATGTTTTTCAATTACACTCAATATCTCTGTGTGTTGAGCAATTATAGGATTTATCTCGTATCCAGTTAGTGCCTTCACATCATCTATGGCAAATATATTTAAAGGGTCAGCCATCGCTAGAGTCAGAGTATTTCCAATTTTGGAAATAGGAATAATTTGATAATGCTTTGCGGTTTGTTTAGGAATTAACTTTATGACTTTGGGATCAATAGTAAAGCGAGAAAGGGTAATGAGCGGAAGCCCTAAGCCCTGACTTAAG
>JABMQK010000047.1 GCA_013203265.1 bacterium
CGTTCAACGATTAATTCTTTTGTCAACAGATACGGTTTTAAATACCAGTCGTATCAAAGTAGAGATAAAAATGAATGTATAGCTTTATATCTGTTATGGATGAGAGAACGCAAGGTGAAGAATAAGGATGCGATTTATCGAAGGCTATTAGATGATAACTTTTCTGTTTTTAAAACAACTCTTGATTGTTACGGCAAGCTAAATTTTGTGGGCAGGACTATTAAAATAGCTGATAAGATTAAAGCGGTTACTTTCGGATATCCTTTAGGAAATAAGAGCTTTGTTGTCTTATTTGAGGTTTGCGATTTAAGGTTTAAAGGTATCGCCCAGTATATTTTTAGGGAGTTTTGTAGAGAGATAAAATGTGAAGACATAAATGTTATGGATGATTCAGGCTTAGATAACTTAAAACGGGTCAAATTATCGTACCGGCCATATAAAATAGTGGATAATTTTATCATATACAATGGATAATTCAGCCTATATATGCAAAAAATTAAATTTTAGGACTAGTTATTTGCTGAATTTGCTTAAGAGAAGCCAGACAGGATTTCTGTTGGAGAGTTCATTGGATGCTTATCATTTAGGCCGTTATTCATTTTTTGGAATTGAACCTTTTTTGACTCTTAAATGTAAAGATGGCCTTATAACTAAGACTGAGGAAGGAATAAAAAATAATTTCAGAGGCAATATTTTTAACCAACTAAGATTACTTTTAGATAGATATCGCTTAAATAAAGAGAACGGAAAAATAAATTTTCCCTTTTTAGGCGGAGCGGTAGGATTTTTATCTTATGATTTAGGATTTTGTTTAGAGAAAATTCCTAGAAAAAATTCTGATGATTTGAATATCCCTGATTTATTTTTTGCCTTCTACGACGTAGTTTTATGCATAGATCACTACAGAGATAAAATTCTAATTTTTTCCTCTGGTTTTCCCGAGTCGACTCCTCGTTTAAGAAAGAGGCGTGCGCAATTGAGGTTAAAAGATTTTTTGCGTAGATTAGAGGAAGTTGATGATGACAGAAGATTTTTTTCTAGAAAGCCCACAATTCATAAAGATTATGGGCTCAAATCAAATTTTACTCATAGGGATTATCTTAAGGCAGTAAATAGATGCTTGGATTATATTGTTAGGGGCGATATCTATCAGATAAATTTATCTCAGCGCTTTTGTACAAAGACTGATTTATCAAACGAACAACTCTATATGAATCTAAAGAAGATTTTTCCTGTACCTTTTGGCGGGATGTTGAATGCGGAAGATTTTAGTATTATTTCTGGTTCACCAGAGAGATTTCTTAAATATGACGGCAGATTTCTTATTACACGCCCTATGAAAGGTACGAGTCCGCGTTCGCAAAATACGATCTTGGATAGGAAATTTAGAAAAGCATTAGAAAGTAGCAAGAAGGATAAGGCCGAGTTATTGATGATTGTTGATTTGGAGAGAAATGATTTAGGTAGGGTTTGCGATTATGGCTCAGTTAAGGTAGAGAGCTTGAGAAATTTTGAAGAATATTCTACTGTATTTCAAACGACATCTCAGATTAAAGGAGAGCTCTATCCTAAAATGGATAGGGTCGATATAATAAAAGCCTGTTTCCCCGGAGGTTCAATTACTGGATGTCCTAAGATCAGGGCGATGCAGATTATTGAAGAACTCGAGCCGAATCGACGAGGTATCTATACGGGGAGCTTCGGTTATTTCAGTTTTGACGGCAATATGGATTTTAATATTTTAATCCGTAGTTTCTTTAAAAGAAAGAGAGACGTGTGTTTTGGAGTTGGTGGCGGAGTAATTTACGATTCAAAACCGGAATCAGAGTATCAAGAGACGCTAATAAAAGCAGGGGTTTTGAAAAAGGCATTGTCAAATAAAGATACCTGAGTTTTAAAATCTGAGAGGCATTAAGAAACGGTTACAAATAATTATCCTTGAGTAAATCGGGAAAATATGTTACAAAATTACATATGAAAAAAATACTATGTATCCTATGGATAGCACTGTTTCTGCTTGGATGTAGTCGTTCGGTAGAAGATACACAGGCTATATTAAAGAAGGCCGATTTCTACGCTTCACAAGGCCGTGAGTATACCACAAAATCCATTGAATTATATAAGCTATTAATAAGGAGAGAGGACCAAACTGGTTTAAAAGATAGCCTAAAGATAAAACTAGGGGATTTGTATTTAGGAATTGGAAG
>JABMQK010000048.1 GCA_013203265.1 bacterium
AAAATAATTTTATTTTTTGTTATTCTATTATTCATCCTATTTAGCTTGGGATTCTATTACCTAAATACCTACTACCTACCACAAATAATCAAAGCAAAAATAACACAAGAAGCCTCAAAAAAACTTGGCGTAGCCGTTGGAATAGGTGATATAAAACTTAATCTTTTCAAAGGTATTGTTTTTCATAATCTAAATTTTGCCAACAAAAAAGATCCAACCCCCCTATTGCAGATAAGGCGCATATCAGCAACCTTCCTCATTTTACCTTTTTTAAGACAGAATAAAATAATCTTACCCTTTGTAAATATCGATAACACGCAACTAAATATTATCCGCTATAAGAATAACAAACTAAATGTCCAAGATTTTATTCCTAATCAAGCAAACAAAGAGATATCTACCATACCTATCCTCATCCATAAAATCAATATTAACAACTCTAAAATAAGCTTCACAGATGAAACGACACAACCCAATTTCAAACAAACATTAGAAATCCATAATCTAAAATCCCAAATTTCTCTCTCTGGTATTAATTTCGAGTTAAAAGGAGCATTGATAAATGAAAAACAAACTAGCGCCTTAGAGCTATCGGGTGATTTTAAATTCAAAACGAGAAAGTTAAAAATATCTACTCAAACTGAAAAAATAGATGCATTGCCATATCTGGTATATTTTAAAAATATACCTGTCACCATAAAATCCTTTTTTCTCAATAAGATTAATACTGAATGTAGCCTAGAAAAAGATATCCTTTCCATAAAGGCCAAAGCCGATATCTGTGATACCATTTTAATAATGAATAAAATTTTGGTCTCCAATACCACAACTAAATTAATTGTATCCTTTAATATTAACCTAAAAAATAAATCTGATTTTGACTACCGCATTAATATCGATGAATTAAATGCAAATTTAACGAATCCGCGGATTCCAGAAAAAACTAAAATTGAATATGCGAAGTTAGAAATAGTTCCGGACGGATTAGATATTAAAAACGCAAAAATAAGATTACTGCAAATCCCTGTTGCTCTTAAGGGAAATCTACAAAACTTCTCCAATCCTGTATTTAATATTAACTTCCTATCTCATACCGAGCTTTCTAAAGTTAAAGATCTTTTGAAAAATTATTTTGACTTTGATGACTCTATAATAGCCGAGGGCAAAACGGATATCGATATTAATCTTGCAAAATTAAAAGACTCTAAAGATGTGGGAATAAGTGGTTGCGTAAATTTAAAAAACGTATCTCTTAAAACAAAAAATATGCTTTATGAGATTACTAAAATAAACGGATTGATTAACTTTGACAAAGAAAATGTCAATTGGGCAAATCTGACTTTTAGTTTGTTTGAGGAAACTTTTAAATCACAAGCAACAATATCAAATTTTAATTCACCACTCATATCCTTAGAGCTAAACAGCGATAAAATAGATATCTCTTTGAAGATAAGCTCGATACAAAAGAATATTTTTAAAATAGATCTTTTAAAAGGCCGCTATTATAACTCTCAATTTATGGTGAGTGGAGACTTAGATATAAGGGATAAAAATAGTTGCTATGTTGATTTGGATATTCAGTCCCAGATTGAACTTGAAGACCTCGCACAAATCAAATATTTGTCGGGAGAAAATATTTCAATGATTAAACCCGAGGGAAAATGCGAAATTTCCGCAAGGGTCATAGGCGATATAAAAAATCCAAAGCTGCTTAATGCTTTATTTGACCTGTCTAGCAATGAAATAAAACTTTACGGGCTTAAATTTCAAAATTTAGCGATGCAATTAGCTCAGGAAAATCAACAAATTAAAATACCTCAGTCTGTTTGTAAATTCTACGGCGGTTCTGTCTCTATGAACGGGTTGGTTAATTTAGAAGAAAAAAATAATCCCTATGCCCTCAAAATTATATTTACTGATGTTGATCTTTCTAAATTAAAACGAGATACTCCCACCAAAGACAAAACCTTTAAGGGGTCGCTCGCAGCTACTGTTATATTAAGCGGAGAGTTAACTTCGCTACAAGAGCTAAAAAGCAAAGGCGAGTTTTTAATTAAAGATGGTTTCTTGTGGGAATTTAATCCTCTAAAGAAATTGGGTGATTTCCTGTTTATTCCAAAGTATGAAGCGCTTATCTTTAAAGAAGCAAAAGGTGCCTTTAATATCTATGACAAAAAGATATCTACGGATAACCTCATTCTAAGTTCCGATGTTATCATACTCTCCTGTGCAGGCAATATGGATTTT
>JABMQK010000049.1 GCA_013203265.1 bacterium
ACCACTTTATCCTATTGGCTAAAGATGAAACAGGGTACAGAAATTTAATGAAGTTGATATCAATGGGGTATTTGGAAGGGTTCTATTACAAACCCAGAATTGATAAAGAGATACTTTCTAAGTGTTCTAATGGGCTTATTGGTTTGACCGCTTGTCTAAAGGGAGAAGTTCCCAGTTTGATTCAGCAAGACAGGGTTAATGATGCTATAAAGGTTGCTGATGAATATAGTAATATTTTTGAAAAAGGAGATTTTTATTTAGAGATTCAAGAGAATAAAATACCGGATCAGACAAAGGTAAATAAAGGGCTTTTGAAGATTAGCCAGGAATTAAAACTTCCTATCGTCGCCACTAGCGATATACACTATTTAAAAAGAGAGCATGCGAGAGCACACGAAGCGCTTTTATGTATTCAGACCCAGACTACCTTAAATGATCCTAATCGTATGCGTTTTCAGACAGATGAATTTTATTTTAAAGATGTTAATGAGATGAAGCAGCTTTTTAAAGAACTACCAGAGGCAATATCTAATACTAGAGAGATTGCAAATAAGTGTAATTTGGAGTTAGATTTCTCACAAAGTCACTTACCTAGATATCACACTCCTAACAATCAAGATAAAGATGAATTTTTAATGAAGCTTTGCCAGGAGGGTTTATCAAAGAGATACAATAATATAGATAATGCTATTAAAGATAGATTAGATCATGAGGTTAGAACAATAGAGAAGATGGGGTTTACCAGTTATTTTTTGATTGTTTGGGATTTTATTCATTACGCAAAGAATAATGGTATTACAGTAGGTCCGGGGAGAGGTTCAGCAGCCGGCAGCTTAGTTAGTTATTTATTAGGTATTACCGATATCGATCCTTTGAAATACGGGTTGTTATTCGAAAGGTTTCTTAATTCTGAAAGATTAACTTTACCAGATATAGATATTGATTTTTGTTATGAAAGAAGACAAGAGGTCATTGATTATGTTACAAAAAAATATGGCAAGGAGAACGTAGCTCAAATTATTACCTTTGGAACAATGCAGGCAAGGGCGGCAATAAGAGATGTGGGCAGAGTTATGGATATGCCTTACCAGGAAGTGGATAGAATAGCTAAGTCTGTTTCACCAGATCCTAATGCTACTTTGATGGATTCTCTTACAAGCGAACAGGAATTTCGCACCATGTATACTACCAATAGCGAAATAAAGAAATTAATAGATACTGCTTTAATTTTGGAAGGTTTGACTCGACATGCTTCCATTCATGCGGCTGGAGTTGTAATTGCAGATACGCAATTAACAGATTACCTACCATTGTGCAAAACTCAAGACGATCAGATAACCACGGGTTATTCTATGTCAGCTCTTGCAAAAATCGGTCTTTTAAAAATGGATTTCTTGGGATTACGCACTCTTACAGTTATCAGTGAGGCTGTAAAGATTATAGAACGCACGCAAGGAAAAAAAATCAGCATTTCAAATATCTCATTGGATGATTCAGCAACTTTTAAGCTTTTAAGAAAAGCTCAATCAATAGGAGTTTTTCAATTAGAAAGTTCTGGGATGCGCGATTTATTACGCAAATTAGAGCCGACTAGATTTGAGGATTTGATTGCTTTACTTGCTTTGTATCGTCCGGGGCCTATCGGTTCAGGTATGTTAGATGATTTCATACAACGAAAGCACGGTCGAAAGTCAATAAAATATGATCATCCTAAATTAGAACCTATTTTAAAAGAAACGTATGGAATTATTGTTTATCAAGAGCAAGTTATGCAGATAGCTTCAGAATTAGCAGGTCTTAGTCTTTCAGAAGCAGATATATTAAGACGGGCAATGGCCAAGAAGATACCTGAGGTTATGGAACAGCAGAGAAAAAAGTTTATCGAGGGTTGTGTAAGACAAGGAGTAAGCGAAAAGATTGCTTTTAAAGTTTTTGATTTAGTTGTTTATTTTTCAGGATATGGTTTTAATCGTAGTCATAGCGCAGCATACGCCTTGATTTCCTATCGAACAGCATATTTAAAGGCAAATTTTCCAATAGAGTTTATGACAGCGCTTCTAACAAGCGAAAAAGAAAATATAGATAAAGTCGTAGAGTATGTCAGTGAAGCTTCAAGAATGAATATAAAAATACTTCCACCAGATGTAAAAAAGAGCTTTGCCAGGTTCACAGTCGAAGGTAAAGATTCTATAAGATTTGGTTTGTTGGCAGTTAAGAATGTTGGTCGGGGGGGCATAGATTCAATAGTTGAAGCAAGGAATAAAGTAGAAGGGCTTAATAATTTCTTTGAATTTTGTGAAAGATTAGATTTAAGATTGGCTAATCATAGGATTATGGAGAGTTTGATTAAATGTGGTGCCTTTGATTCATTTGGTTTATACCGCAGTCAATTAATGAGCATGTTGGATGAATGTTTGTCAGAGGCATCTAGGTTGCAAAAGGAACGCAGCAAGGGGCAATTGTCTTTTTTTGATTCAAATAGTGAAGGCGAAAATAGCGGTTTTAATAGAAGGTCACCAGAGGTACCCAAAATAAAAGAGTGGCCAGATATTCAGCTACTTGCCTTTGAAAAGGATATTTTGGGATTCTATGTTACAGGGCATCCCCTTGCACGTTATGCGTATTTACTAAGGATGTTTTCGTCTTGTTCCATAGCTCATTTAAAAGATAGAACTGATGGTGAGGATATTTCTTTGATAGGCTTGATTAATAAGGCTAGACATACGGTAACCCGAGCTAAGAGCGAAAAGATGGCTATTTTGAAGATAGAAGATTTAGAAGATACATTAGAGGTTCTTGTTTTTCCATCTGCTTTTCGTCAATGTTCCCAGTATATAGTTTTAAATAATGTAATTTTACTTAGAGGAAGACTAAATTTAAAAGAAGACCGACCCAAAATCATTGCGAATACCATTCTTCCGATAGAGCAAGTCTATAGTTTAGTTACGGCAATAAATATCAGCCTTTCCGGGCAAAGGGATAATATTTTGGAGTCTGTAAAGCAAAGACTTTCTAGCCATCCCGGGAATACCCCTGTTTATCTGCACTTTAATACTTCCCAGAAGAAGAAAGTGAAGGTTTTAGTTGGTGATGACTTATATGTTGCTTCCAATGAGACATTAATCAAAGAATTAGGTGAACTTTTAGGCCAAGAGCACATTTCATTGACAATCTAAAGATTTTATCAATTTAAAGTTAATTTTTAGTTGTAGAAAACTATAGTCGTTTATAGAATTTTCAAAGTTGATTTTTTCTTGACTTCATAACTAATTCATGTTACTTTAGTTATATAAATTTTGGTATTGTATATTTGTTTTTTTGGAGAAAGCACTAAAGACTGAGAAATTTTACAGGAGGTGCAAGTTATGACCAAAAAGGATATAGTGTTGAAGATTTCTGATGAAACTAATATAAAGCAGATAGTTGTAAAAAAGATTGTCCAAAAAACATTTGATTGCATTATAGATAGTTTGGTGCGTGGAGAGAAGGTTGAGTTGCGTAATTTTGGGGTATTTAAGGTAAAGGAAAGGCGTAGCCGTACTGGAAGAAATCCTCGCACTGGAGAGGTTGTTCCTGTTCCTGCGCGTAAGGTTGCTGTGTTTAAGCCAGGCTTGGAGATGAAAAATAAGATAAAGTAAGATATAGGAATAGGTTGCAACACATGTGATTTTACTTATAAAATTAACATTAAAGAGAAAAATAGACAAGGCGGGAGGATTAAAAAATCCCGCCCTTTTAATCCCGCCCTTTAGATTATAGACGATATAGAAATAAATATGCTACTTCAAGTTCCACGAGGTACAAAAGATATTCTGCCGCAAGAAATAACTACTTGGCAAGAGTTTGAGGTCAAGTCAAGGCAAGTCTTCTGCTTGTATAATTATTTTGAAATCCGCACACCTATTTTTGAAAATATCGCTTTATTCAAACGTTCTCTGGGTGATAGCACAGATATAGTTCAGAAACAGATGTTTGTTATAAAACAAGGTAAAGATAAATTTGTCCTCAGGCCTGAAGGAACCGCTTCTATCGCTAGGGCTTATCTTGAGAATAATTTAGGATTTGGGACAAAGTTAAGAAAATTGTTTTATATTGGGCCAATGTTTCGGGCAGAACGTCCTCAAAAGGGGAGATTAAGGCAATTTCATCATATTGGCGCTGAAGCGATAGGTTTATCAAGCCATAATTTGGATATTGAGTTGATTGAGATTTCAGATTATCTTCTTCAGACGTTAGGTATTTCTAAATATAAATTTATTATTAATTCATTAGGTTGTCATAACGATAAACTAAAATTTGGAATTTTGTTAAAAAAGACTCTGTTAAAACATAAAAAGAACCTTTGTGGAGAGTGTAAGCTTAGGCTTTCTAGAAATGTCTTTAGGGTTTTAGATTGTAAAAATGAAGAGTGTAGGAAAATAACTAACGCTCTAAAATTTGACCACAGTTATTTATGCGATGATTGCAAAACACATTTTGATAAAGTTTTAGAGGGGGTAAATAAATTTAATATAGATTATGAAGTGAGAGAACAGCTTGTGAGGGGATTAGATTATTATTCTGGGGTAGTGTTTGAGATTATTCATCCTGAATTAGGCGCACAAGATGCACTTGGGGCAGGCGGCAGATACGATCATCTTTTTAAAGAGTTATCGAATAAAGAGATTGGAGCAGCTGGTTTTGCTTTTGGCATGGAACGCTTGATGTTAGTATCCCCTATGAAATCTTCGCCCAAACAGTTATCAGGATACATAATTACCTTAGGCAGAGAAGCAACGGATAGAGGTTTGGATATGCTAAGAGAAATAAGGAGGGCTGGTATTAGCTGTGATTTTAATTATTCCGATAGTTCTTTAAAGTCGAAGTTGAAAGAGGCAAATAAATTAGGAGCACGATTCGTAATCTTAATCGGAGAAGATGAAATAAACAAAAAAAGAGTCACTATTAGATATATGGAGGAAAGTAAGCAAGAAGAAATAGAATTCGAAGGTGTTGTTAATTTTTTAAAAGAAGCTATTAATTGACACATATTATATAAGAGGGTGTTGTATGCTAAGAACAGTGACGTGTGGTGAACTTACCAAGAAAGATAAAGGAAAAGAGGTCGTGCTTTGCGGTTGGGTCTTTCGAAGGCGTGATCACGGCAAGTTAGTATTTATAGATTTGCGTGATAGATATGGACTTACGCAGGTAGTTTTTTTTCCCAAAGACTGTCCAGATAGTTATAAGCTGGCGACTGAATTACGTTCAGAGTTTGTTGTCCGTATAAAAGGAATTGTGAATTTTCGCCCCAAAGGCACGATAAATCCTAATCTCGACACTGGAGAAGTAGAAGTATTAGCAAAAGAATTAGAGATTTTAAACACTTCTTTAACTCCACCTTTTGAGATCGAGGATGATATTGAGTTGACTGAGGAGATTCGTCTTCAGCATCGCTATCTTGATTTACGAAGACAGGCTATGTTTAAAAAGATCCTTCTGCGTCATAAGGTATTTCAACTTACGCGTCAATTCTTGGATAAAGAGGATTTTCTTGAAATCGATACGCCTATTCTTACCAAATCCACTCCTGAAGGTGCTCGTGATTTTTTAGTACCATCTCGTCTTAGCCCGGGCGATTTCTTTGCCCTTCCTCAATCACCGCAGTTATTTAAGCAGATATTAATGGTGGCGGGGTTTGATCGCTACTTTCAAATAGCCAGATGTTTTAGAGATGAGGATCTTCGCGCGGACCGACAGCCTGAATTTACCCAAATTGATTTAGAGATGTCTTTTTGCGTTGAAGATGATATTTTTGGAGTAAGTGAAAGACTAATGCAGAGGCTATTTAAGGAAGCTATAGGAGTAGATCTTGAAATTCCATTTAAACGCTTAAGCTATAATGAGGCGATGGCTAAGTTTGGTTCGGATAAGCCTGATTTAAGAAAGGTAAAAGAAGGATTTTCTTTTGTTTG
>JABMQK010000050.1 GCA_013203265.1 bacterium
CCTTTAGGGTTGGCTCCGACTTCATCTACCACAGCGATGTTAGCAATGGGAGATGCGTTGAGTGTTTGTCTGCTTAAGGCAAAGAAATTTAAGGAAGAAGATTTCGCTTTTTATCACCCGGGAGGTTTATTGGGTAAGAGGCTTCTTCTTAAAGTAGAGGATATTATGCGAAAGGGTGCCGCTAATCCTATCGTAAAGGAGAACAGGTTAGTAAAGGAAGTACTTTATGCGATTACCAGGGCGCGCGCAGGCGCAGCCTCGATTGTAAATAAGAAAGGAAAGTTAGTGGGTATTTTTACCGATGGAGACCTACGCAGGCACATAGACGAAAAGGTAAATTTGTCCACATTTAAGATAAAAGACGTAATGACTAAGAACCCGACCACCGTAAAGAAAGATCAATTAGCGGTTGAGGCGTTGAGAATTCTGCAGGAGAAGAAGATAGATGAAGTCCCCGTTGTAGATAAATTTCTCCACCCTGTGGGCATGCTTGATGTACAGGATCTCCTTAAAGCAGGATTAATGTAATAGGTTATTGGAATTTAGAAGATTCTTTATTTGTCACTTTTAAAGTTATGACAATCCAACAACGAGCCCAGAAGATTAAGCTTTTGATATTAGATGTCGACGGTGTATTAACGGACGGCCGTATCATTTATGATAGCAAAGGCAGGGATTTAAAGTTATTCGATGTACACGATGGATTGGGCGTATCCGCATTAAACCACATGGGCATAAAGACTATTCTAATTACCGCAAAGGCTTCTAAGGCGATAAAGCCCCGCGCAAAAGATATGCGCGTGGACAAAGTCTATGGAAATGCTTTTCCCAAGACGACGATTTACGAGAAGGTTCTTAAGGATTACGGCGTAAGTGACGAAGAGGTCTGTTTTGTAGGAGATGATCTTGTGGATATGGGAATTTTAAAAAGGGTTGGACTTCCTGTCGCGGTACCGAATGCCTGTCTTGAGGTAAGAGAGGTTAGTTTATACACGACGCAGAAAAGAGGCGGAAGAGGCGCGGTGCGCGAAGTAGCAGAATTTATTTTAAAATCTCAGAACAAGTGGCAAGAGGTGATAAATATTTATGGGCGCTAATTCTATTAAGATTATAATAGTTATTTTTATTTTAGTTTGTTTTGCGGTCCTGTCTTTGGATATTGTAGCTGCAACAGACGATGCCGAGCAGAAGATTTTGGGTTTCAGCCTCAGCAATTATGACGATAAGAATGAAAAAACATGGGATCTGGAGGGAGATACGCTTGAGGTATACGGTGATATTATCAACCTTACCAACATTAAAGCGAATGTATACGGCGAGGAGGAAGATGAAGAAGATATGGTTCTTACCGCTGATACAGGTTCCTTTGATCGCGCAGAGGGTAAGGTTCACCTACAGGATAATGTTATAATTACTTCTGAATCCGGGGCAAAGATAATGACAGATACGCTGGATTGGTTTCAGAAGAATCAGCTTGTAACCACGGAAGATAAGGTGAATGTTTCTAAGGACGGTTTAGAGGCCGAGGGTGTGGGAGCTGTTGGCCATACCGATTTAAAACAGGTCAGTTTAAAGAAAGAAGTCCAGGTGGATATCGAGAGTGGATCAAAGGATTCAAAAGAGGGAATGAAGAAGACTACGATTACTTGCGACGGCACGTTGGATATTGATTTTCAGGCGCAGACAGCGATATTCAACGAGAATGTCAAGGCTGACGAAGGTGAATCGCAGTTGTATGCCGATAAGATGACCGTCTATTTTAATAAAGATACAAAAGAAATTATTAAGATTATTTCTGAGGGAAATGTAAAGATTGTGCGTGGCGAGGATATCTCATATAGCGAGAAAGCGATTTATTATGCAGAAAACCAGAAAATAACTTTAATAGGAAGGCCAAAGATAGTTTTTTATTCAGACCAGGACGACGGAAAATCGGGATTGTTTAATATTACAAAAGAGGCGCAGAGTAAGGAATAGTATGCAACTTCTCGAGGCAAAAAATCTATGTAAGTCCTACGGTGAGCGTACGGTAGTAAACAACGTTAATTTGGGGGTAAAAAGAGGAGAGATTGTAGGATTGCTTGGTCCTAATGGTGCAGGAAAGACCACCACCTTCTATATGATTGTCGGTATTATACATTCTGATAAAGGCGAGATTGTTTTTGATAATCAGGATATTACAAGGCTGCCTATACATAAACGCGCACGTTATGGTATCGGTTATCTTGCCCAGGAGAGTTCTGTCTTTAAAAAATTAACGGTAGGAGAAAATATCATGGCGATATTAGAGACTTTGCCGTTATCAAAAAGTGAAAGAAAAAAAAGATTGATTAGGTTATTGGAAGAATTAAATATCGCCCATCTTTCAAAAAGTAAAGCCTATACATTATCGGGGGGAGAGAGAAGGAGATTGGAGATAACGCGTGCACTGGTGACTAACCCTTCGTTTATTTTGTTGGATGAGCCATTTTCTGGAATCGATCCTATAGTTGTAGCCGACGCACAGGAGATAATTAAGGATTTAAGGAAGAAGGGTTTAGGTGTCTTATTGACCGATCATAATGTACGCGAGACACTATCTATTACAGATAGGGCGTATTTGATTGCCGACGGCAAGATTCTTATTTCTGGCTCTGCCCAAGATTTAGTTGATAATCCCAGGGCGAGAGAGATTTATTTAGGTGAGAAGTTTCGGATGTAAGTTATAAGTCCGAACTTACCCCGCCCTTTTGGCAAGGATGGAAATTAAAAATGAAAGTAAATATAAATAAGATAAGTGTATTAATCAGAGAGCTTGAGATAGAAGTTCCACAAGACAGGATAAAAGAAAAATTCGATGCGGTATATGAAGAGATAAAGAAAAACGCAAAGATTCCTGGTTTTCGTCCGGGTGCAGCACCCCGCAACATTTTAGAAAAGCATCATTCAGGACTCGCCAGAGAAGAAGTAATAAAACAGCTTTTACCGGAAACATACCAAGATGCTTTAAAGATGGAGAATTTGGATGTTATAGCCTTACCAGAGATAACAGATGTTAATTTAGATAGCGCTTCTCTGCGTTACAAAGCAAAGGTTGAGTTGCGTCCCGATATCGCAATAAAGAATTATAAGAAGATAAAGATAAAAAAGAGGACTAGTGAGGTAGGCGAAGAGGATTTGAAAAAGGCGCTCGACAATATAAAGGAAGCAAGAAAAATAGATTCAATTGGTGAGGATTTTGCTCACGGTTTAGGGTATGCGAGTTTAGATGAATTTAAGACTGCTTTAAAGAGACAGCTCATTATGCAGAAGGAATCAGATAATAGAATGTTGATAGAGAGGGAAGTTTTGGATTATCTTTTAAAGAATGTGAAATTTAGCGCTCCTGAGTCTTTAGTTAAAAGGAGATTTTCTGAATTGCTGCAAGAATTAAGAGAGTATTTTACAAAGAACCACTTGCCAAAAGAAGAAGTCGAGAAAAAAGAGAAGGAATTCGAGCAGAAATTAAAAGACCAGGCACAGGAGCAGGTGAAGGTGTTTTTGATATTAGATGAAATCGCAAAAAAAGAAAATATCACAAGAGATAACCAGATGCCCAATAAGGTAATAGAATTCTTATTTAAAAATGCAGATTGGGTTTCTTAAATTAAGCATATTAAAATAAAGGGGGTCGTAAAATGGAAAAGATGCAGACTTTAGTTCCAATAGTAATTGAGCAGTCCGGCAGAACAGAACGGGCTTATGATATTTATTCACGGCTTCTTAAGGACAGAATTATTTTTGTTGGTACGCCCGTCGATGATACGGTTGCAAATTTAATAATCGCTCAATTGTTATTTTTACAAATGGAGGATGTTAATAAAGATATAAACATTTACATCAATACACCAGGTGGGTCAGTTACCAGTGGATTGGCGATTTATGACACGATGCAATTTGTAAAGTGTGCTGTATCTACATATTGTGTTGGCCAGGCCACAAGTATGGGTGCTTTGCTCCTAGCTGCAGGCACAAAAGGAAAACGATATGGTCTTCCAAATTCTCGCATAATGATTCATCAGCCCTGGGGAGGAGTGACCGGAGCAGCTATCGATATCTCTATTCAAACAAAAGAGATTTTACGACTGCGGGATAAAATTAATGAAATATTATCTGAACATACGGGCCAGACTTTAGATAAGATAAAGAAAGATACAGACAGGGATTATTTCATGTCTGTTCAAGAAGCTAAAGATTATGGGATAATCGATGAAGTAATAGTTAATAAAACTAGCAAAAAGAAATAATAATTGCATACAGATTATTAAATTTTATTTTTTGGGGGATTCAATGCAAAAAAATTATCTGCTTACACCAGGACCTACTCCACTACCGCCTTATGTTCGCCAGGCGCTATCTAAAGAGATAATACACCACCGCACTCCGCAATTTCAGGCTATCCTAAAGGACGTGGAGGATAATTTAAAATATATTTTTCAAACGAAGAATGACGTATTTATCTTTGCTTCTTCTGGCACAGGCGCTATGGAGGCTGCGGTTGCCAATACAATTTCTGCAAACGATAAAGTTATAGTTATTGAAGGTGGAAAATTCGGCCAGAGATGGACAGAGTTAAATAAAGTATTTGGTGCTGATATAGAATTAGTCCAGGTTGAGTGGGGTAAGGCGGTCGAGCCGGAAAAGATTAAAGAGATTTTAGATAAAGATAAATCTATTAAGGCGGTCTTTGCTACACAATGTGAGACATCTACAGGTGTAGTTACTGATATTCAAGCACTCGCTAAGATCATAAAGGATACGAATGCAATTCTTATCGTTGATGCGATCAGTAGTTTGGGGGCGATAGATCTTAAGACCGACGAATGGTCGGTTGATATGGTGGTAAGCGGTTCACAGAAGGGTCTTATGCTTCCACCAGGTTTAGGGTTTATCAGTGTCAGCGCGAAAGCATATAAATTAATAGAGACTTGTAAGAACCCACGGTATTATTTTGATTTGCGCTTAGCAAAGAAGGCTTTAGATAAGAATGATACACCTTTTACTCCAGCGATTACTACGATAGTTGCATTAAATGAAGTGTTAAAGAATATGTGTAGTGAGACACTCGAGGTAATTTTTGCTCGAAACAAGAAATTAGCCGACGCCGTAAGGCAAACGATGATTGCTCTGGGTTTAGAGTTATTTACTACCTTACAGGATACATCAGATGCGGTTACGGCGGTAAAAGTACCCCAAGGTGTCGACGGAGTAAAATTGGTTAAGACGATGCGTGATGAATGTAATGTTGCTATCGCCGGAGGACAGGCCCATTTAAAAGGAAAGATTTTTCGTATAGCTCATATGGGTTTTATCAGAGAAGATGATTTAAAAGTCGGCATAAAGACATTGGAAGAAGTCTTGTCTAGAATGGGCTATAAGTTTGAGAAGGATATTGGTTTAAAAACAATAGAAAAGTTTTTAAATTAAGGAGTGATAGATGTATAAAATTCTAGTAAGTGATAAATTATCAGAAAAGGGATTAGACATTTTAAGAGAACATAAGGAATTCAATGTCGATCTAAAGATTGGCCTAAAGCCAGAAGAATTAAAATCAATAATTAAGAATTACGATGCCATCCTTGTGCGTAGCTCAACGAAGGTAACCAGACAGATAATCGAGGTTAGTAATCTTAAGGTTATCGGGCGAGCAGGTGTGGGTTTAGACAATGTGGATTTAGAAGCTGCAACGAGCAAAGGAATTATTGTAATGAATTCTCCGTCGGGGAATACCATTTCTACAGCAGAGCATACTATGAGTTTGATGCTGGCCTTATCGAGGAATATCGCGCCAGCAGATAAGTCTATGAAGTCCGGAGAGTGGAATCGCTCAAAATTTACCGGAGTAGAATTATAC
>JABMQK010000051.1 GCA_013203265.1 bacterium
GCAACCCCTTTAGTAATTGCATTTCAGAGTCGTAGCCGAAAGTAGTGATATTGCTGAAGAAATTTACTCCAAAATAGTATTTGATTTATAATTCGATAAAGCAAATTATGTAATTAAGAGCGCTGATATAGTTTCAAATGACTTTTCAGCATTTTCTGATAATTAAGAGGGATAAATGTTTCGATCGCTAAAAATTTATAAAGACCAAAATATAGATTTAAATTATCTTTTACAAACGTTTGTTGAGTTTGGTTACCATAGACAGTCTTGCGTGCAGGAAGAGGGAGATTTTACAAAACGAGGTGGGACGATAGATATATATCCTACTACTTTCGATTGCCCCATTCGTATTGAATTTTACTACAATAACATTCGTTCAATAGACAGTTATAATATTCTTACAGGAAAGATTATCTGGAAGCATAGCATGGTGATAATCTTACCCAGAATAAAAGTTCATCCTAGTCGCCACAGTGTTTTATTTGAAGAGATGCCTCTGCATAATTTTATTGATTTAAAAAGAGGCGATTATGTTGTTCATATCAAACACGGCATTGGAAGATATTTGGGCATAGAGAAAGTTGAGGTAAAAAATAAAGAAAAAGATCATCTTGTTATTGAATATGCCAATAATGATAAACTTTATGTTCCTATAGATAAGGCTCATTTGGTACAGAAATATATTAGTTTCGAAGGCAGGAGTCCTAAACTTTATCGTTTAGGTTCGGGAGAATGGGAAAGGATTAAGGAGAGGACTCGAAAAGGACTGTTAAAAGTCGCTTTGGATTTGTTAGAGATGCAGGCCAAGAGACAGTCTCTTTCTGGGTTTAGGTTTTCTAAGGATTGCGATTGGCAAAGGGAGTTTGAGGATACTTTTGAATTTAATGAAACATCCGACCAGGTAGAGGTGACAAAAAAGGTAAAAGCAGATATGGAGTCTAGTAAACCGATGGACAGGCTTATTTGTGGTGATGTTGGTTATGGTAAAACAGAGGTTGCTATGAGAGCTTGTTTTAAGGCAACGATGGATAATAAACAGGTTGCTTTTTTGGTCCCCACAACCATATTGGCAGAGCAACACTATCAAAATTTTCTTAAGAGACTTAAAGATTTTCCTATAAATGTTGCCATGGTCAGTCGTTTTAGGACAAAGGCTGAACAAAGAAAGATAATCGAAGAATTGCAAGATGGTAAAATTGATATAATTATCGGCACACATCGCTTACTTTCCGATGATGTTAAATTTAAGAATTTAGGTTTAATTATAATTGATGAGGAGCAAAAATTTGGAGTAACGGCAAAAGAAAAGTTAAAAAGAATTAGATTATTAGTTGATGTTTTAACTCTTACTGCAACGCCGATACCACGGACACTCTATATGTCTCTAATGGGAGCTAAAGATATATCAGTCATTAACACACCACCTCAAAATCGAATTCCTATAGAGACACATGTGGATATATTCAGTCGAGATTTAATAAAGAAGGCTATTGAAAGGGAGGTTTTAAGGAAAGGGCAGGTTTTTTTTATCCATAACAGAATTGAAGATATTGAAAAGATTAAAGATTCGGTAAAGGCTCTTTCGCCGAGTTCTGTTCGGATAAATTTTGCCCATGGTCAGATGCCTGCTAAGCTTCTGGAAAAGATTATGCTTTCTTTTTTAAATGGAGATTTAGATGTATTGGTGTCTACCAATATAATTGAATCAGGAATTGATGTGCCTAACGCCAATACAATAATTATTAATAATTCTGATAATTTTGGATTATCCGATTTACACCAATTGAGAGGTAGGGTAGGTAGGTTTAATCGTAGAGCTTACGCCTTTTTTCTTACACCTAAGAAAAAGCCTATAAATCAAGATGCAAGGAAGAGATTACAGGCGATAGAGGAATATTCTGAATTAGGAGCTGGTTTTAAAATTGCTATGGAGGATTTGGAGATAAGAGGAGCGGGCAACCTTTTGGGCGTGGAACAGCACGGCTACATTATGGCTTTAGGTTTTGATTTATATTGTCGTTTAATAAGACAGGTGATTGCGCAATTAAAAACTAAGTCACGTTAGAATAGTTTATTTACAATTTAAATAGGAGCAAGGATATGCAAAGGATAATATCATTAGTTTTGATATCTATATTTGTTTGGTGTAATAGTAGTTTTTGCCTTGAAGATAAAGTAGTCGCTATAGTGAATAATGAGGTTGTTACTAAGGCTGAGTTAGATATGTATGTAAATCTATTAAAAGCTCAGATGAGTGAAGAAGAGTGGAATGATTATGGCATATCAGAAAAGAAGGCCTTAGAGAGCTTAATAGAAGATAGGTTGGTAGTTCAAGAGGCAAGAAATAGAAAGATAGAGATACCACAACGACAAATAGATTCGAGAATATCAAGGCTAAAGAGTAGATTCAGATCTAAATATGAATTTTCTAAATTCTTGTTGCAGCAGGGTCTTTCTTTATTGGAATTAGAAGAGCGCATAAGAGAACAAATGCTTAGCGATAGGTTAATAACTTTAGAGGTACGAAATAGAGTAATTATCAGTCCCGCAGAAGTTACAGAATTTTACCAGGAGAATATAGGGGATTTTTATTTACCTGAGCGTATTCGTGTAGAGAGTATTTTTGTTCGAGATCAGGATTTGGCTAATGAGATCCACGCTAAATTAGAAACAGGAGCTGATTTTATTGTTTTGCAGGAGCAATATTCAAAAAGTTCTAGTTTAGGCCTAGTAAATAGAGGACAACTTCGTAAAGACCTAGAAGAAGTTATCTTTAATTTAGAAGTAGGGAGATTTTCTAAGCCTGTAGAGATATCGCGGGGATATTATATATTTTTACCCATAGAGAAGTTGCTTCCTTCTGAGAGAGAGTTGGTTGAAGTTCAAGATCAAATCTATAATATACTTTTGGATAAAAAGTTTAATGAGAAATTAGAGGGATGGATCGATCAGATAAAGAGTAAATCATATATCGTTTTTAAAGATGAATAGAAAAGTTAAAATTGGTATAACTATTGGCGACCCTTTAGGGATTGGGCCAGAGGTAACATTAAAGTCTTTAAGAAGGTTCAAAGTTCCTAAGGATTGTGAAATTTTTGTATTTGGCGATAGAGTTTCCTTGATAAAGAATGGATTAAAAAGGAAAGGAATCTTATTTAATCTGGTAGATTTAAAGAAGATTAAGAATTCAGAATTTAGATTTGGGTTAATGTCGAAGAAATCAGGTAGGGTAAGTTTGGCATATTTAAAAGAAGCTGTAGATTATTTAAAAAGAGGCAGAATAAATTCTCTGGTTACTGCGCCTTTGAGCAAGGAGGCCATAAATTTAAATAAAATTAGGTTTTTCGGCCACACTGAATTTTTAGCTTCGCAATTTGGCGTTAAAGATTATGCAATGATGTTTGTTTCCAAAAAGTTAAAGTTGAGTCTGGTTACACGTCATATAGCCTTGAAGGATGTGCCTACAGCAATCAAAAAAGAGAATATATTTGCGACAACTCTACTTACTTATAATGCCTTGAAAAACTATTTCGCAATTAAAAAACCCAAGATTGCGATATCAGGATTAAATCCGCATGCTTCAGAGGACGGTTTGATGGGTAGAGAGGAAGAGAGGATAATTGCTCCTGTTGTTACGCGTTTGAGAATGATATTGAAGACAATATATGGCCCGATACCTTCGGATACAATTTTTAAGCGTGCCCTGGATAAAGAATTTGATGCTGTTGTATGTATGTATCACGATCAAGGATTAATTCCTTTTAAGATGTTGTATTTTTTTGAAGGAGTAAATTTGACATTAGGGCTTCCATTTATTAGAACATCCTGTGTTCATGGAACGGCCTTCGACATCGCAGGCAAAAATAAGGCAGATTGTCGTTCTATGTTGGAGGCGATAAAATTAGCTTATATACTTACCAAAAATAGAATAGGGCATTAATGTTTTTTTTACCTTCAAATTTTCATTCAAAAAAAAGGTTCGGCCAGAATTTCTTAATTGATAGAAATATACTTACAAAGATTTTAAGAATAATTTCATTAACAAAGGATGATCTGGTTTTAGAAATAGGGCCAGGCCAGGGAATTCTTACCAAGGAGTTGTCAAAGGAGGCTAAAAAGGTTATCGCAGTTGAATTAGATAAGAAATTATACGATTATCTGAAAGTGTATTTGAAAGGTTTTAGAAATATTAAGTTGATTAACAATGATATACTAAAATTCAATTTGGGCGAATTCTTGAGAAAAGCGGGAATAACAAAAAAATTAATCCTCGTAGGCAACATTCCCTATAGTATCACTTCTCCTATATTAGAGTATTTATTTAGAAATATAGAGCTTTTTAGAAATATTTATCTTATGACACAAAGAGAGTTTGCCTTGAGATTAATCGCTAAGCCAAATACGAAAGACTATTCGAGTATTTCTTGTTTTGCGCAGTTTCATACTAGCCCCAAGATACTTTTTTCTGTAAAAAGAACTTGTTTTAGGCCTAAACCAAAAGTTGACTCTTGTTTTATAGAATTAGAACCGAAGGCTTCTAATTTTTGGTCGAAAGATTTAAGACCAAAAGATCTAGAGCAATTATTTAAGATTATTCGCGCAGCTTTTAATCAGCGTAGAAAGAATATTTTGAATTCTTTGGCACCAGTTGTTAATAAAAAGAGCTTATTGAAGATGTTAGCTGAGCTGAATATTGATTGGCATCTACGCGCAGAGAATATTTCTGTAAAGGATTATATTAGAATAAGCAAGAGGGTAAGTCCAAATAAAGTGAATTAAGAGAGGGGAAATTGCTCAATGAAAATCAGAGGCAGAACAAAAGGTAGGGTTGTTGTTTTAGATTTGTGTGGTCGCATCGATGAAGACTCAGCTAATTTTATTGAAACTGTAGGTAGGTGTTTACGTGATGGCTACCGAGATATATTGTGTAATCTTGAGGCAGTAGATTTTATTGATTACATGGGAATTTCAGTGATAGTGATTGCTTGCAAGGAGGCGATTAATAGTAAAGCAAGAATGAAGTTTGTAAATATTCCAACACACCTTCGAGATTTGTTTTCCATCACCGGATTAGATAAAACAATCGATATTTACGTAAGGGAAGATATCGCCTTAAATAGCTTTAAGGAGGACAGGAAGATAGAGAGTATTCGAAAGCTACGATTGCGTCGTAGATTTAAACGTTTGCCCATTGGTATAAAAGCTGAATTAAAAGATAAATACGCAAAGAAACCAGATTCCTTAAAGGTGGACATTCTAGATCTAGGTGCACAAGGGGCTTATGTTTATGGCTGTAGTAAGTTTAAGTTAAACGATGTGGTTATTTTAAAGTTTAAGGTCCCACCTAAATTACAGAAGATTCAACTCGATGTTAGAGTCGTCTGGTTATCAGATAAGCAAATTCAACAGCATATTCATCCTGGAATGGGAATAGAATTTTATAATATTTCAACTTCTACTCAGAAAAGGCTATTGGATTTTGTTGAAAGGAATCTGTCTCATATATAAAGACCTATTTGTTATTTTTTAAATTTGATTAGTGAATTGTGTTACTGAATATTTGACTTTTATTGGTGCTAATGTTAAGATAAGCAATTAGTTATGAATATTTCAAAGGAAACAGTAAAATACATATCTAATTTAGCCAGGATAGAGCTTACAGAAGAAGAAATAGAAAAATTCTCTCTCCAGCTTAATGATATTCTGCGTTACATTGAGCAGCTAAAGGAAATAGATATTACAAATATTTCACCCACCGCTCATATCTTACCGATTAGTAATGTTAAGAGAAGTGATGAGCCGCGTTCATCTCTTAAAATAGACGAAGTTCTAAAGAATGCCCCACAAAAAGAAGGTCTATTTTTTAAGGTGCCCAAGGTAATCGAATAATGTTAAATACTAAAACTGCCCATGAGCTCCTAGATTTGATTAGCAGTGGAGAAGTTAGTTATGAGGATGTCTTAGTTGATGTAAAATCACAGATTAAAAAGACTGAATCCAAAATTAAAGCATATGCTCACCCGCCCAATAATGTAGAATCTGTAAGTCAAGGTTCACTTCTAAAAGGTATCCCCATTGCAATTAAAGATAATATTTGCACAAAAGAGTATCTCACTACATGTTCTTCTCATATTCTGGAAGGATTTAATCCCCCATATGACGCCACAGTAATAGAGAGATTAAAGGAGAAAGGGGCTTTAATCTTTGGCAAGACCAATATGGATGAATTTGCATTCGGTTCTTCCTGTGAAACTTCTTTTTATGGACCTAGCCGTAATCCTTGGGATTTAGACAGAGTGCCGGGTGGGTCTAGCGGCGGTTCTGCCGCAGCTGTTGCTTCTGATGAGGCGATATGGGCTTTAGGTTCAGATACGGGTGGTTCTATTAGACAGCCTGCGTCTTTATGTGGAGTTGTGGGGTTAAAACCAACTTATGGCAGAGTTTCGCGCTATGGCCTTATTGCTTTTGCTTCCAGTTTAGACCAGATAGGGCCAATTACAAAAGATGTCTATGATACTGCTTTGCTCTTAAATATTATAGCAGGTCACGATAATAGAGATTCTACCTCTATAAATATAGAAACAGAAGATTATTTGAAGTGTTTAGAAAAAGATATAAAGGGTTTAAAAATAGCTATACCTAAAGAATATTTTATTAAAGGCCTTGATAAAGAAGTAGGAGATTCAATAAGAGAAACAAGATCAACATTAGAGAAATTAGGGGCAAGTTTTAAAGAGGTGAGTTTGCCGCATACTAAATATGCTGTAGCTGTTTATTATATTCTTGCTACAGCTGAGGCAAGTTCTAATTTAGCACGTTTTGATGGAGTGCAATATGGTTTTAGAGAGAGAAATATCGATAAAAAAGAAACAGGCCCTATGATTTCGATGTATAAACAGAGTCGTGGAAAAGGGTTTGGGCTTGAAGCGAAGAGAAGAATTATTTTAGGCACATATGTATTGTCCAGTGGGTACTACGACGCATATTATTTAAGAGCGCTTAAGGTAAGGACTTTAATAAAGAAAGATTTTGATGAAGTATTTAAAGAGTTTGATTGTATTATCACTCCCACTTCTCCTACTCCAGCTTTTAAAATAGGGGAGAGATTAGAAAATCCTCTTTCAATGTATTTGTCAGATATCTATACCATCTCGGCGAATTTGTCCGGAATACCAGCGATATCTATACCTTGTGGTTTTACAAAGGGTAGGTTACCTATCGGTTTACAAATTTTGAGTGCACCATTTAAAGAAAGAGACTTATTGAGAACGGCTTATACATTTGAACAGAATACCGATTGGCATAAGGCTAAACCTAAAATTTGATATGGAATTTGAGACAGTTATTGGTTTAGAGGTTCACGTTCATCTAAAGACCAAAACAAAGGCATTTTGTGGTTGTTCTACGGAATTTGGCAATGAGCCAAACACCCAAACATGCCCAGTCTGTTTAGGTCTTCCTGGTTCGTTACCCGTCTTAAATGAAAAGGCTTTAGAATATGCAGTTAAAGTTGCTTTAGCTTTAGATTGCTCAGCCCAGGAGTTTATAAAATTTGACCGCAAAAACTATTTCTACCCAGATCTACCTAAGAATTACCAGATTTCTCAATATGATATGCCTATAGGCTTAAATGGTTTTCTGGAGATTGATTTAGATAAGGAAAGAAAGAAAATTCGTATTAAACGTGTGCATTTAGAAGAGGATGCTGGCAAACTCATTCATAAACAGGATGGTGCTTATAGCCTTGTTGATTACAATAGATGTGGTATCGCTCTTCTTGAAATTGTGAGCGAACCAAATATTAATTCTCCTCAAGAAGCATTCGAATACTTAAAGAATTTAAAATTAATCATTCAATATTTAGAGGTGTCGGATTGTGATATGGAAAAAGGGAGTTTACGTTGTGATGCCAATATATCTTTAAGACCTAAAGGAGAAAAAGGATTAGGTGTAAAGACTGAACTAAAAAATATGAATTCCTTTAAAGGGGTTCGTTTGGCCTTAGAGTACGAAGTTAAAAGACAAAAAGATTTACTTTCTAACGGCAAGAAGATAATTCAAGATACCAGGCTTTGGGATGAGAATAAACAGTTAACATTTTCAATGCGAACCAAGGAAGAAGCGCACGACTATCGTTATTTTCCCGATCCAGACCTGGCCCCGTTTACCTTAAGTAAAGAATTTATTACTAGAATTAAAGATGATATCCCAGAACTTCCCCAGCAAAAGATAGAAAATTATGTAAAAGATGGTGATTTGACAAGAAAAGAGGCAGGAGAGATTGCTTCGGATAAGAATTTATCTTTGATTTACGAGCAGTGTATTGATATTTATCGAGAACCAAAAAAAATGTATAATTGGTTGACGGGGCCGGTTTTGGCTTATGTTAATGATAGAAAGAAATCAATTGCAGATTTAAATTTAGAACCAAAGGAATTAGCCAAGTTAATTCAATATGTATCAAACGGTAAATTAAACAACACGGCTGCAAAAGATGCATTATTTAGCATGTTGGATGAAGTTAAAGATATTGATACGATTATTAAAGAAAAAGGTTTAACCCAGGTATCTAATGAAGGTGAATTAGAAGAATTCATCGAAAGAGTACTAAAAGAAAACTCTCAGTCTGTGCAAGATTTCTTATCAGGTAAAGAAAATGCTATTATGTTTTTAGTCGGACAGACAATGAAGTTATCAAAAGGTAAAGCAAACCCAAAGAAAGTAAAAGAGATAATTCTAAGGAGGTTAAGAGATGTTTCTTAAAAGTAAAAAGCTGATTTTTTTAATTTTATTGTTCACATTTTCATTATTTTTTATCGGTTCAACAATTAAATCTGATCGAGAAACTAAAGATCAAACCTATAAAGAATTAAGTATTTTTGCCGATGCTATCTCTATAATTCAGAATCAATATGTAGACGATACAATGGCTAAGGGTTTAGTATACGGAGCGCTAAAGGGTATGCTTTCTTCGTTGGATCCTTATTCAGAATTTCTTCCCCAGCAAGATTATAAAGATTTGAAGGAAAGTACTGAAGGAAGATTTGGCGGGGTAGGAATGGAAATTGCTATATTGGACGGATTGGTAACAGTGATTTCGCCGCTAGAAGATACTCCTGCTTGGAATGCTGGGGTGAAGACAGGGGATAGAATTATAAAGATAGATGATAAAATTACAAAGGACTATACCATCAATGAGGCTGTTAGGGTTCTTAGAGGCATACCAGGTACAGAAGTGAAAATTACGGCATGGAGACAAGGGGCAAGCGAATTGTTAGAATTTAATTTAGTCAGAGCAATGATTAAAGTAGAAGATCTTAGAGATATGCGTATTATTGAGCCTGGAATTGGATATGCAAGGTTGGTTGAGTTTAGCGAACAGACACCGCGAGACCTTTCAAATGCTTTGGCGAATTTACAAAAGCAAGGGATGAGGGCTTTTGTTTTGGATGTTAGGAATAATCCGGGCGGCCTATTAGATGTAGCAGCTAAAGTTGCAGAGATATTTTTGGATAAGGGAGCAATTATTGTATCTACTAAAGGAAGAATAGTATCTCAAGACCTTATGTTTTATAGTAAGCGTGATTCTAAGTATAAAGATGTGCTTATGGTAGTTTTAGTAAATGAGGGCAGTGCTTCCGGAAGTGAAATTCTTGCAGGGGCGCTACAGGATCACGGGCGCGCAATAATAGTTGGAAGAAAGACATTTGGTAAGGGTTCTGTTCAATCGATTATTCCCTTATCAGATGGTTCTGCGGTAAAATTAACTACAAGCAAATATTTTACTCCTTTGGGGCGCACTATCCAGGGCGAGGGCATTGAACCAGATATAAATGTAGAATTTATAAATTTAGCAGGATTGCAACAGCAAAAAGTAAATCTGCCCGAACAGATATCAGAAACATTCGGCATAGAAGATAGCACTGATCTTTTTATACAAAGATACAGGGTTGATAATCAGTTGATTCGCGCAGTAGATGTGTTGAAAGGCTTGGTGGTGTACAGGGATTCACAACAATAGATTAAAAATGCCTGGGTTCAAGCGTAGGAAACGTAAACATAAGCCAAAATTTCGAAGACAAGAAAAAAGAAGTCAACAACAAAGCAATAACTTTTTAGTCGTATTACTGTCTTTAATAGTTCTATTTGAAACAATCCTTTTGCTCTTTTTGCTTCCCCAAAGAATCCCTACCAAAGCTATCAAAGATGTTTCTAAGAAAGAAGTTAAGGTTGAAGCCAGAAGAAGAGTTGCAGCCAGAGAATCAAGAGTTAAACCCTCAGCAAAAAAACCCTTTTTTAAGATAACAAAAAAGAAACCACCTAAGAAAATAAGGGGAGAGATTGCAATTGTTTTGGATGATTGGGGATACAATAGTAATAATTTGTCGATACTTAAAGAGATAAAATTTCCTTTAACCATAGCTATTTTGCCATTTCGTTATTATTCCAGAGAGATAGCTGAGTTCGGTCATAAACACAATTTTGAGATACTTATTCATATGCCAATGGAGCCAGAGGATAAAGAAAGCATAGGCCTTGAACCAAAGACACTTATGGTTTATATGGATGACCAGGACATAAAAACTATATTAAGAGAGGCTTTTGATAATATTCCTTATGCAAAAGGAGTAAATAATCATATGGGTTCATTTGCGACAAAGGATGAAAAATTTATTACAACAGTTTTTAGGGAGCTAAAGAAGAACAATCTTTATTTTTTGGATAGCCTTGTAATATCTGATTCGGTATGCAGGGATGTTTCTAGAAGAGTAGGAATAAAATTTGCGAAGCGTTCTA
The DNA here is from genome assembly GCA_013203265.1 of bacterium. GTDB lineage: Bacteria > Omnitrophota > Gorgyraeia > Velamenicoccales > JABMQK01 > JABMQK01. The sequence continues at coordinate 10,798 of JABMQK010000051.1, forward strand.
TTTTTCTCGATAATAAATCTAACGTCGAGTATATTAGAGGGCAACTAATGGAATTGGTAGGAGAGGCAGATAGGAGAGGCAGGGCTATTGGTGTAGGACATGATAGGAAAAACACCCTAGAGGTTCTTAAAGAAGTAATGCCACAGTTATCTGAACAAGGTTATAAATTTGTTTATGTATCCGAAATCGTAGAGTAATTAAATGAGGGGTCGGGGACTTTTTCTACGACTCCTCATGACCCGTCGGGGACAACAGAAAAAAAACACCCCGACTGGTCAATTAAATAGGAATTTTAAAATGTATGTTTTAGGAATCGAGACATCCTGTGATGAAACAGGAGCTAGTGTTGTCTACAGAGGCAGAAGGATTTGTTCTAATATAACTGCTTCGAGTATAAAATTGCATTCAAGATACGGTGGAATAATTCCAGAGATTGCTTCAAGAGCGCAATTAGAATACATTAATTTTGTAGTTGATGAGGCCGTAAAGAAAGCTGGTATAAAAATTAGCGATTTAGGCCTAATCGCTGTAACTAAAGGCCCTGGATTAATTGGTTCATTGTTAGTAGGAATTTCATTCGCTAAAGCTCTAGGTTTTGCAAAGAATATACCAATTCTGGGAGTAGACCATATTCAAGCGCACCTATATGCTCCTTTTTTGGATTTAGATAGAAATAGC
>JABMQK010000052.1 GCA_013203265.1 bacterium
AATGAAGAAACTCGAGAAGATATACGAAGGCAAAGCAAAAATTCTTTACACGACAAAAAGGCCCCATCTTTTAATCCAATACTTTAAAGATGATGCTACCGCTTTTGATGCCACAAAGCGCGGTACAATAGTTGAGAAGGGAATTTATAACAATAAAATTTCACAGAAACTTTTTGAACTATTAAAAGATGCCGGCATACCTACTCATTTCATAAGACGGTTAAATGATAGAGAGATGCTTGTGAGAAAGGTTCAGATAATACCAGTAGAAGTCACTGTGCGTAATGTCGTAGCAGGTGGGATGAGTAAAATGTTAGGATTAGAAGAAGGGATAAAGCTTGAGAAACCGGTTTTGGAGTATCACTATAAAGATGATTCCTTGCATGACCCGTTAATTAATGATGATCATATCCAGGCCTTGAAGTTAGCCACAGAAAAAGAGCTAAAGAAGATAAAGAAACTCACTCTAAAGATAAATGAAGTGTTAAAAGAATTTTTTGCCAAGGCAAATATAACCCTAGTCGATTTCAAATTAGAATTCGGTAGATTTAAAAAGAAAATTGTTTTAGCAGATGAAATTTCTCCAGATACCTGCCGTTTTTGGGATAGCACTACCGGACAAAAACTAGATAAGGATCGTTTCCGCAGAGACCTCGGTAATATAGAGGAAGCTTACAAAGAGATACACAAAAGAGTTTTTTCAGTAGCATAATTCAATTAATGTTTTTCCACAATAGAAATTTTATAATATCTACCTTCCTGATTATTAACTTAATTTTGAATAGCGCAGTTTTTAGATTATTTAAATAGAAAATTGTAAATTATCTGCAATGATGCAGAGCTGGCTCAATATCTGCAATGACGCAGAGACGAAAAGTTAGCTGTTGTTAAGGCATGGGTTTTTGTAATTGCGAAGTTGCAAAAGTTATTTTAATCATTAACCAATTTTTTTAAAAGAGGAGTTTAATATGTCTGTTGATACAGTTACTATTACAAAAGAAATAGTCGAAAAAGAAGGTTTAACAATGGCCGAGTATGAGAGAATAAAGGAACTTCTCACACGAGAGCCAAATTATACAGAGCTAGGGTTGTTTTCTGCGATGTGGAGTGAACATTGTTCTTACAAAAATTCAAGGCCAATATTAAAACTTTTTCCAACTAAAGGTAAACAGGTCCTTCAAGGCCCAGGCGAAAACGCAGGTATTGTGGATATTGGTGAAGGTTATGGAGTTGCTTTTAAAATGGAGTCCCATAACCATCCTTCAGCTGTTGAGCCTTATGAGGCTTCTGCGACAGGCGGCGGCGGATGCATGAGAGATATTTTTACAATGGGCGCAAAGCCGGTTGGTTTATTAGGCTCACTAAGATTAGGACGATTGACAAATGAGAAGGTTAAATGGTTATTTAAGGAGATAGGTAGGGGTTTTAGTAGTTATGCAAATGTTGCAGAGACGCCAATTGTTGGTGGAGAGATATATTTTGATGAGAGCTACGAAGGTAACCCATTAGTTAACGCAATGACAGTTGGTATTGTTAAGCATAATGAAATTACAAGGGCTAAAGCAGCCGGTATCGGTAATATCGTAGCAGTGATAGGCGGCGATACTGGGAAAGATGGTGTTGGCGGAGCTGCTTTTGCATCCGGAGGATTAGAAGAAGGCGCACAGCAAGATACATCTTCAGTTGCTATCGGCGATGCGCTAATGGGCCTAAACTTAAGAAAAACAAGTTTAGAGCTCATTAAATCAGGCGTAGTAGTGGGAATGCAGGATATGGGAGCAGCTGGTTTAGTTTGCTCCACAGCAGAGACAGCTACTAAAGGTAACGTAGGCATAGAGATTGATATTGGCAAAGTCAGAAAACGTGTTCCCGATATGAATGCCTATGAAATAATGCTTTCTGAAAGCCAAGAGAGAATGTTAGTTATTTTGGAAAAAGACAAGATAGAAGAAGCCAAAAAGATATGTAGTAAATATAATGTCCCTTTAGATATTATTGGTGCAGTTAAAGAAGGCAATATGTTGACAGTGAAAGAAGGCGATGAAGTTGTTGCAGAGGTTCCTGCAAGATTACTTACAGAAGAAGCGCCAGTTTATATTAGAGAGGAAAAAGAACCAGATTTCTCCAAATTTAAACTAAATTTAGATGAAGTAAAAGAGCCGCAAAACTACAATGATGTTTTGACTAAATTATTAAGCTCACCGACAATAGCAGATAAGAATACAGTCTATAACAAAAGCGAC
>JABMQK010000053.1 GCA_013203265.1 bacterium
TAGAAACAAAAGGCCCTTGTGAAATTTATACAAAAGGGCCTTTTTGTCTTAAAACCTTATCAAGAGTCTTTCTCGAAGGCAGTTGAGTTTTAAATCTATTTTTGCCAAAAAACTAGGTGAACTCGCCGATTACTGTGGCGAGTATTAGAAGTGGATAACCAAAGAGACAAAGATTCTAGTTTTGCTTTGATTGTCCATTTTGATTAAAACTCCTAAAGCTGGCAGATTTATATATAAGGACGGAGCGTAACTTCACGGCAGTTATTAAAAAAGATATTGCATCTTCATTTCAAGTATGTTAAAATACTGTAACAACTTGTTAATAAAATAGTTAGGATATAATTTAGAGGAAGAGATGAAAAAGAGGATATTTAGAATAGCGACAATGCTTTTTCTTATATGTTTTTTAGCTACTGGTAGTCTATTCGCCTTAAATTTCCGAATTAACCAGCCAAAGGTAAGAGTAATATTGCCTCCTGGATGGAGTGATGGTGGGATAATAAAGGTAGAAAATAGGGCTGATGAGCCGATAGAGATGAGGGTGTACGTAGGAGATTGGGTCTATAGTGATCAAGATGGTGCTAAGAATTTTATGCCCCCAAATACCCATCCGAAGTCTTGTGCAGAGTGGATTAAATTCTACCCTGCTGATTTTACCATCGTAGGACAGGGGGAGAAAAAAGTAAATTATGTGGTAGGCGTGCCTAAAGATGCGGTTGGTGGCCATTATGCAGTATTATTTTTTGAAGTTTGTACTGGAGGCAGATGGGATGAGGCTAAAGGAGTTATGGTTAAAGTGTACAACAGAATAGGTTCATTATTCTATGTAGAGTCTCAGGGCACCATTGAAAGGAAAGCGCAGATTAGTGATTTTAATATTAAAGCGTCATCCGAGGGCATTGAAACAGAAGCAGTTTTTTATAATTTGGGCAATGTTGATATTACAACTCGAGGCACTTTTGACATAATAGATGAAGAGGGGTTTGTTTTTGCCAGAGGTCAATTTAATGACGTTTATACTATGCCGGAAGATAAGGCTAAATTGTACGCAAAGAGTATTAGTTCTGATTTTTCGCAAGGCAAATATGATGTTATTTTAACATTTGATTTGCTGGATGAGGTTTTAGTCAAGGAGTACCAAATAGAAGTTTCTGATTCGGGAAGCATCGTAGCTCTAAAAGAGATTGAGTAATTATTTTATCCGTCTTCGTCCCCGCCACAATTCTTGGCGGGGACTTCGGCGGATGCCTGCCGTGTAATACGTCAGGCAGGGATGCCGCTGAAAAGAAACACAAGGAAGTATCAAAAACTTAAAGATACCTTTTAACATAGTGAACACTTTAAACAAAACAATCAGAAAAAATAGATTTTTAGCAATAATCCCCCTTATTTCTTTTCTATCACTTACCATATTGCCTTTTACAGAAAATTTAACTGAATTAGAAGCGGCTGAGTTTGGGATGTCAGTGGACTTTTTAATACAGGCGGGAATTTCTTTTTATGATCAGGGCCGCGTGGCAGACGCAATGAGCGAGTTTAAAAAAGCATTAATAGTTAATCCAAATTCTATAGTTGCAAAAGAATTTTTAAGGCAGATTGAGAATCAATTGTTCGGAAAAGAAGAAGATATGGGTGTATCTAGGGCTTTAGCCTTAGAAGAATCCCTGGATAGAGCGGAACTGAAAAAGGAGCTTTTAAAAGGTTTATCCTCAGAAGAGCAAGAGGAATTATTAATGAAAGAATCCATAGGGTTAGAGAAAGAATTTTTACTGGAGGCTCCTACTAAACCAGAAGCTAAGCCTATAATTCTTGAGAGGACAATTATACTTGGCGATGAAATAAGAGCCACTCAGCCCAGTACCCTTTTGGAGATAGAAATAGATAGTTCTGTTTTGATTAAAGGGGACAACATAAAAAGGGTGCTAAATACTAAGTCAGAGAAGATTAAACTGACTAAACAGGATCCGGATAATTTATTGGTTACAGCAGTGGGCATAGGTAAGGGTATTTTTCATATCTGGGATAATTCTGGTAGGTGGACATTTAATTTTAAAGGATTACAAAAGAGATTTATTGGTGCAATTCAGGAAGAGTATGAGAGAATGGTTGATCCGATAGGTTTATCTGATCCGTTTAAAATAATTTATTCATTTAACTGGAGTTCATTTAATTCTGGTAGAAGAATAGATGAGACTCAGAGACAATCTCTATCCTTTAATCAGAGCGTAGCCATTCGGGGCGAGACGCCTTATGGACTATACGACGCCTCCATTAATATAAGACGATTAAATAAGGAATATCAGCTAGATAATTTGACTATGGGTTTAACAAATGGTCATGTCTGGGATTTAGAACATATCAATATAAGATTGTTTGATTATACCTCAGGGCTTCAAGGATTTAAGATGCCTTCGGCTGATTTAAGGGGCTTTAGGATAAATGCCCCAATGTTTCATAATAAGTTAAATTATACTGCATTCTGGGGTGGTTTACCAAAAGGTGATTATACCCACCTTCCTCCTGGCTTAGGTAGGACCAAGGAGGCCTATCTTGAAGGAATAGGACTTCAATATAGATTAAGCAACAATGCAAAATATAAATTATACTATGCGCATACATATGGTTCAGAATTAAGCGAACCACTGTTTACCGACAGAGCCTTTGGTGGAGGTATTTTCTATAAAATTGGAAGATTGAAATTTGAATCTGAAATTGCCAATGATGACAATGCTCATATTTCTTATACAAGCAGCGCTGCGCTGGACTTGAGAAAGACAAAGATATCTTTAGGTTTTACAGAAGACGATCGGGATTTTGCTTCGCCTTTTGGGGGTTATCCTGCAGGTGGTTCGACTTCTGCAAGATTCGGAATTAATTTTTATCCCACAAACGATTTTTCTATTAGAAATAGTGTTACAGCTAAGAGAGATCGCGCCTTTTACAATCCAGACGATCCTAAACGACCAAGCTATACATTTGATACCGAGGCGAGCTGGAGGCTGGATCCTCATACCAATATCGATCTGGGGTATAATAGAAATGATACGAAGGGTTCTATTTCTCCCGCGCTAAACCAAACTAGAAGTATAAAATTAAAAAAGAAACTTTTTTTTATAAAGAAATTAAATAGTTATTTTAATTACGTAAATTCAACAAGTAAATATTTTACAGGTTCTACCTCAAATTATGATAGAAATACTTTTAGTGGTGGTGTGGGTTTTAATGTTATAGGGGAACTCTACTATAGCATTAATAAAAGCATTAATTTTATTGAAAATAGGATAACAGACGAACATACTAAGTCTCATGTTTTAGATACGAGCCTGAATTATTACTCGAGGATTTTTGATTCTCCTTTTTATGGTCGTTTTAGAATTTCTTTTAGAGATGAGGAAGAGGCAGAATCAGTTTTAAGCTATCTTTCAGGAGAGGATAGGCTTGAGTTTGCGGCAGAATTAGATTACAGGCCCAATCCCTACCTTGATGCGTATTTGAGCTTGCGAGTAGCTAATGTCTGGGCCGAGAATGAAGGTACAACTAAACATTTAGATGCGGAGGTAAGATATGGTGTGCGTATCGTCTGGGATACTGGACTACGTTGGAATACAAAAGGCCATGTGGAAGGATTTGTATTTAACGATTTAAATGGCGATGGTGTAAAAGATAATGAAGAGGAAGGTATAGAGGGCATTGTAATAGAGGCAACTACAAAAAAGA
>JABMQK010000054.1 GCA_013203265.1 bacterium
ATACATATCTTTATTCATTGCCGGCGCAATAACAACCTTTGCTTTCGTGGCGGCAACAACACAAGTCAATAAATCATCATATATGCCATTTGCTAATTTGCCAATAATATTAGCCGTAGCTGGTGCGATCAAAATCACTCTTGCCCACTTAGCCAATTCTATATGCTCGACGCTAAAATCCATATCTACATCAAACATCTCTGAATGAACTCTTCTTTGGGAAAGCGCCTGAAATGTTAAAGGGCCTATAAACTCCCTTGCCTCTTTAGTCATAATAACCTCTACACAAAAACCAACTATTTTCAAATTGCGAATTAAATCGCAGGATTTATAAGCCGCGACACTACCTGTAACGCCTAATATAATATTTTTATTATTCATAAAAGATAAAAAAGGTTCCTTAACCTTTTTTATAATAAACTTTACCTTCAGAAATTTCTCTTAAGGCAATTGTGGTATTTTTAACACCGGACTCTATCTCGATTAACTTTGGCATGCCTTCTGCAAGCTCCAAAGCCCGTCTAGAAGCCAATATTACAAGTTTATACAGACTATCATCTGCCTTATCAATAATTTTTTCTATGGGTATGTAGGACATTTTCTAACCTCTTTGTATAAATAATTGATTCTAGCTCTTTAACAGATTTGGATAAATGATCGTTAACAATTATGTAGTCATATTCTCTGACAAAAGAAAGTTCCGTCTTAACGCAGGCCAAACGTCTTTGCATCTCTCCTCTATCCTCTCTGGCGCGTATCTTTGTCCTGCGTATCAGCTCTCTCTCGTTCGGAGGAACAACAAAAATAAAAACAGCTCTTTTGGCAAATTTCTTTTTTATCTCCAGCGCCCCTTTTACGTCGATGCACAGTAATACATCTTTATTTTTTCTAAATAAATCATAGGCCAATTTCTTAGGTGTGCCATATAAATTACCAAATACTTCTTTCCATTCAATAAATTCTGCCCTTCTTATCTTTCTTAAAAACTCTTCTTTAGAAATAAAAATATAATCTCTATGATTCCTTTCACCTTTCTTTATGGGGCGCGTGGTAAAAGAAATGGAACGGCCTATATTCAGTCTTTTTTTGGATAAAAGTTTTCTGCATAGTGTTGTCTTGCCTGAACCTGATGGCCCAGATACAACCCAAATTAATGGCTTCTTCTTTTTAGAAACAACCCTATTCCACATTTTGTAACTGTTCCCTTATCTTCTCTATCTCGTCCTTTATAATCACGCTATTATAGGAAACTTGAGAATCTCTAAATTTTGCACTCAGAGTATTTATTTCTCTTTGCATTTCTTGAGTAATAAAATCAAGGACTTTACCCAAAGCTCCGGCCTGCGCAATTGTATCTTTGAATGTCTTAACATGAAATTCTAAACGCACAACCTCTTCTTCAATGTTATAGCTCTTAAGAAAATCTTTTAATTCTTCATTGCTCAACCTTGCTTTTTGTTCTTTGATTATACTAACCAACCTCTTTTTAATCAATTTTAATTTCTGGTTAATCTTTTTAATATGCTTCGATAAATCTAAGTATATGGCCTTTCCTTCCTTTTTGCGCAAAGATACCAGATCCCCCAATGCGCTATGCAGAGCCTTATTAAAAAGTAATGAGAAATTTCTATTCGAACACTCACTGATTCTTTTAAAATAAATGACGTCGGGCAATTCAATTATATTGCCTACCCTAATATCCTGTCTAATCTTTAAGGAACGGCTTATGTTTTTAAGAAGATTGAAATACTTCAAGACTAACCGTTTGTTCAAAACGGGTTCTCTTTCGGAAGGTTCAAGGCTAGCCATTTGAAGAGTTATTCTTCCTCTTTTTAAAAACCTGGATAATGCTTTTTTTACCTTTGCTTCTGAATTAAAAAACCCATTGGGTAAATTAATAACAAAATCTAAAAATTTATGATTGACGGATTTAATATTTACTACGTATGTCTTTCCTTTATAAAAAAAACTGCTCGTGCCAAAACCTGTCATTCCTCTAATCATGCCCAAACTCTCCTTTTGATTGAATTCTCAATATTTTCCTTTGAAGGATATAAATTGACGATGACTTCCTCTGGATTAAACCACATTTTGATCTCTCTTTCAGCATCCTGGGGATTTGCAGAACAATGGATAACATTTTCGTATAATCCTGTAGTGGTAATCCTGCCATAGGAACCACGGATACTTGTAGAATCAGCTGTCTCGGGATTGGTTTCACCTGCCAACTCTCTCACCTTTTGTATGGCCTTATGTCCCCAATAAATCAAAACCATAACTTTTCTGCGTCTGTGTAACTCGCCCATTATATATTTAATCAATTCTTCAAAAAATGGCTCATTTTTTAAATGGCCGTAGTGTTCCATAGCTAATTTCTGGGAAACCCTCATCATCTTTGCGGCCACAATTTCCAATTTTGTTTCGGATAGTCTCGTTAAAATATTGCCTGTGAGCGACTTAACTAATCCATCCGGCTTTATCAAAATGAGGGTTGCTTCATTATCCTTCATCGCTATTCACCTTTCATTTCTTCACAACCACAAGTTTTAATGTGAAGCTCCACGGCTTAACAGTCGTGGCTTCTTCTTTCTCAAGGTTCCGCCGTGGAGCGAAACCTCCCGTACCAAAAGCTTCGCTTTGGTACGGAACAAATCCAGTACCGAACTTTGTTCTGGTGCTGGGCTGAACCGTCCCGAACCCGAACGAAGTGAGTGGTTCACGGACTGGTTCACGGGTAAAAATTGGAACTAATGTTTCTTTTTAAGCATATTAATAATGCGCTCTAAATCTTGAGGAGAATAATACTCGATTACAATCTTGCCTCGCTTTTTGTGTGCAATTATGCGCACCTTTGTACCTAGAGAATGTTGTAGTAATTTTTCAGAATTTAAAATATAAGGGTCCGATATCCTCGAGGATACGGTCTTTCTCTTTCTATGAGGTAAGCTAACATTAATAATATTCTCTAACTCTCTGACAGATAAGGACTTAGAAATAATCAACTTGCATAGCTTTCGCTGCTTTTGGATATTATCAGTAGCCAATAGTGCTTTTGCGTGGCCAAAAGTTATTTCGCCCTTGGCAAGGCAGCGTTGAATATCCTCGGGAAGTTTAAGTAGTCGCAAAATATTAGATATAGTTGTTTTGTCTTTGCCCAAAGACTTAGCAATTTCATCCTGACTAAAATTAAATTTATCTACTAGCTGCTGAAAAGCGTGCGCCTCTTCTATCGGATTCAATCCTTCTCTTTGAATATTCTCCATCAGAGATATCACTAGAGCATCTTCGTCTTTAACATCTTTTACAATAACAGGAATTTTCTCTACCGCTAATGCCCTGGCGGCGCGGAAACGCCTCTCACCAGCAATTATTTCAAAACCCGTGCCGGATTTTCTTACTAAAATAGGTTGCAATAATCCTTTTTCCTTAATCGAAGAAATCAATTCCTTGAGTTTTTGATCGTCAAAATGTTCACGCGGTTGGAGCTTACCAGGGACTATCCTATCTACCTGCAAATAAAAAACCTCTCCTCTTTTCTTCGAAGATTCCTCCTCGGAAAAAAGCGAAACAGATTTTTTATAATTCTGTGCCTGTTTTTCGCCAATTAATGCTGCCAGCCCTTTTCCTAATGCCCTCTTCTCCATTTATGATCTCCTTAAGAATACCCAAGCTGCCAATATAAATCGGCAGCCTTCTTAATTAATGCTAACTAAACTATCGTTTTGCCTATTAAAATTACCTGTTATCTCTTTAGCTAATTCATCGTATTTTTCTGCCCCGATAGATGAACGGTCGTAAAAATATATTGGTTTACCAAATCCCGGGGCCTCAGATAGACGAATACTACGAGGAATTATTGTGCGAAATACTTTATCTTTAAAAAATGACCTCGTTTCATTAATCACTTCAGCGGTTAAATTTGTTCTAAAATCCGCCATGGTCAGAAGCACGCCTTCTATCTCTAGCTTTGGATTAAATTTCTCTTTTATTAAATTTATCGTCTTTAGCAACTGCCCTAAACCTTCTAATGCAAAATATTCACATTGGACGGGAATAATTACTGAATCACCAGCAACTAAGGCATTTAGGGTTAGGAGTCCCAAGGTAGGCGGAGCATCAATTAAAATATAATCGTAGTTTTGTCTAATAGGCTCTATTACCTGTAACAACTTTCTTTCTCTATCAATGTCATTAGCTAATTCAAGCTCTGCACCTATTAGATTAAAATCAGCAGGAACAATCTGTAGTTTATCGACGTAACTATCTACTACTAAAGAGGTTACGTCAATAGAATTGATTAAAACGTCGTAAATGGTTCCTTTTATCTTACCTCTATCTGTTCCTAAACCACTCGTGGTATTACCCTGCGGATCTAAATCAATAAGTAAGACTCGCTTACCTTGCAAAGATAAATATGTAGAAAGATTTATCGCTGTGGTTGTCTTTCCTGTTCCGCCTTTTTGATTACAAATTGCAATTACTTTTGCCATACTTGTCTAGTTTCCACGTGGAAACTGAATACTGCTCAATTCGATTTTATAATAACCTATCTTCTATCTTTATAGTTTCTACGTGGAAACTGCGATTTTAAGTATTCTAACTCCAAATATGAGGTTCGTCAAGTTTCTTTTTTCTTTAGTGTTACTCGAATCTTAGCGCGCTTTCCGCCTTCCCTTCCAAATAGGCCCATTTTCGCCTCAGAAAGAACTTGAATATCTATCTCTTCTCGGGAGACTTTCAACTTCTCCAAAGCTTGTTCAATAGCTTCTGTCACTGTTTTTGCTTCTATTTCCAAAGATCTCATCTTTATTAATTCCTATTTTGTTTTTGCACCAAACATTCTCATCTGGAATACCAACATAAGTATGCTATTAACCGACCAATATAATACTAACCCAGATGGCATGTGATAAAATATTATACCAAAAAATACAGCCATAAACAAACCCATCATCTTCTGCTGCTGGGCGCTCGCTCCCTGCTGGCCCTTAGCACCGGTTAACTTTTGTTGGACTAGCATTGTAACTATCATAATTACAGGTAAAAGGTTAAATTCATTACCCACTACGGGGAGGCTTTTGTCAAATACAAACAACCTATCCGGCTCAGATAAGTCTTTTATCCACAAGAAATGAGCTCCTTTTAGATCAATAAATCGCATTAATGTTTGATATAGCGTGATAAAAATGGGCATCTGAAGGAATAAGGGCAGGCATCCTCCAATCGGGTTAATCTTCTTTTCCCGATACAGCTCCATAACCTCCTTATGCATCTTCTGAGGGCTATCCTTATATTTCACCTTTAATTCTTCAATAATTGGTTGTACTTCTTGCATTCTTTTCATTGAACTAAAACTCTTAATGCTTAATGGAGACATTACAACAAACACCACTATGCTGAATATAATTAGAGTAACACCCCAATTTTTAGTCACTCCATATAAAAAATTAAAAATACCTAGAAAAATATGAGAGAGTGAATCAAAAAAGCCAAAATTAACGATCTCTTCAGCATTGGATCCAATATTTTTTATAAGTTCCTGTTTTTGAGGTCCCAAATACAATAGATAGAGATGTTTAATTCTTTGCCCTGGTTGTAATTCAAATGAGGGTATCTGCAAAATATAGCTTGTTATCCCAGCATTTGAAGACTTAATAATTTTATCCGCTTCCTCCATAGGCCTTACAATAGTGCAGAAATATCTATCTCTGATTCCAGTCCACTGTATCTGATCATCAACAGCCTTTGGGTTAAATCTTAAAAAATTATTACGTAACGTTTTGTTGGGCAAAGAGATGGAAAGCTCTATATATCTTTGGTCAATAGGATTCTTCTTAAACACATCCTTGTCTATAGATCCAATATTTAAACCGTAATCAACATATCTTGTTGTGTCGGAATGACTTATAAACTCAACCTCCATCTCTATAATGTGATTATCCCCTGTTAATCGATAGTTTTTTCTAATCTCAAAACCTTTATCTTTGTCGTCATAACCCATTGAGATACCATTAGTTATGTCATATATTTTGAAATCAACTCCTTGCCATTCAATCAGCAAACCAATATTTACTTGAGGTAGCAATGTATCATAACTGCTTATACTGCAAGAAGTTATACTGGTACCTCTAGGATTGACGGATAAGGAAATGTCTTCATTTTGGAGAACCTTTATCGATTCTTCAGATACGGGTAATTCTGCTAAAATAACTTCCTGTGGGATAGGCACAGTTTTTGACTTGGACTCTTTATGAATCGGCTGGGTTAAAGAAGGATCCCGTATAAATTGATCCTGGGATTGTTGGGTGGAGAAGCGAGCGGTCAAGCCAGAATAAGCCATAAGGACAAGGATAGATAAAACTATTGCTAAAAATAAGCGTCTTTCCATATGATTATTTGTCAATGGGGTCGAAGCCGCCGGGAGAAAAAGGATGGCAGCGCATTATCCTCGAGAGGCCTTTAAGCGCGCCACTCAAGAGGCCATATTCTGAAATGGCTTCACTAAAATACTGAGAACAGGTAGGATAGAATCTACAGTGATGACCGAATAACGGGGATATATGGTTTTGATACGATGAAATCATCTTGAGAACAATTTTTTTAATCATTTTAAATAGGACCGGTTTAAACGGCGAGCCTTGATCTGCCTTTTCTCCGTCGATTCTTTATTATTGTTCTGCCGCTGGCAGACTTCATTCTTCGACGGAATCCGTGTTTTCGTTTACCCACAATATGTGTGGGTGTTTTTAAATTCTTTTTCATAGGTAAAAAATTATAACACACCGAACTTGATAGTCAAGCAAAATTACATTCGACATCTTCATAAACAATTATTATCCATAATTTCATTAGGAAGCTAACTGTTTTTAAAATCAAGGTTTTTTGCTTTACAAAAATATTTTTCTTGAAAAAAAATCTTTCTTTGTTATAATGTGTAAGCTTCAACAAAAAAATCGTGTTTAAAAAAGAAATTTCAGTCTAAAGATTTTTGGCAAATATAGTTGTTTTGTCATTAGTTGTAATAAACTTTTGGACGCCAAATTGGAGAAAAGTTCAAGCTGTGGAAAAGTTGTTGAAAGTGTGGAAATCTTCCAATTCTATAGATTAAGGCGATGCAGAATAAATTAAAAATTTGGTCAGATGCTAAAAGCATTATTAAGTCTCGTATCGGCGAGATAGCTTTTAATACTTGGTTTGGGCCGATTAAAATAAAAGTCGACAAAACAAAGAATTTTACTATTGAACTTCCGGATAACTTTTTTAAAGAGTGGTTTATAAATCACTATCTCGAGCTTACAAATTCAGTAATAAGGGATTTAGGGGG